>JAJPDY010000052.1 GCA_023252395.1 Nitrososphaera sp.
GGCAAGAGCCCAAAGACCATCTCGGAAGAAATGTCGGTAAAGAGGCTTACAAAGCCAAGGGCGATTACGTTTCGGCTGCCTGCCTCTTTCTTTTCCAACACTGTAGATGGCCGGCCATTCTATTTATTCAATCATTTTGCTGCTGAGCATATTCGTCAAGGCTTAGCCTTTCCTGCACGCTTTCGCCTGCGTCAGTGATGTTTGCAGGAGCTTTTGATTCGCCTTTGCCGTCGCTCTTGGCAAGATACACGACTCTTTGCGGAAATGGTATTTCGATGTTGTTTGAGTCAAGCTCGTATTTTATCTGCTGCATGAGCTGCTTTTTCACATCGAAAAAGACCGAAAAAGGAACCCAGCACCATACGTTGATGTTGACTGCAGAATCGCCAAAGTCGTTGATGTAGATGTCAGGCTCTGGCTCTACCAAGACTAGCGGAGTCTCTTTCAGGTTCTTCTTGATTATTTCTACCACTTTTGCAACATCTTCCTTGTACGCAATGCCTACGGTTATCTCTACTCGGCGCGCGGCTGCGCTTGAATAGTTCCTGATTTCTGAGAGGAACACGTCAGAATTTGGCAGCCTGACATACGTCCCATCAAACATCCGAAGACGGGAAGATAGCGTCGTTACTTCTACTACTACGCCGGCGACATCAGGAAGCTTGCCAGTTATGAGCACTGGATCGCCTATCTTCATTGGCTTGTCTATCTGCAAAAATATCCCTGAAATGAGGTTTGAGAACAGCGACTGGGTTGCAAAGCCGATGATGATGCCTGCAAAGCCGCCTGCAATGAACAGCCCGGACAGGTCAAGCCCAGATACTCCAAGAGCAGATAGCAGCGCGATGGCTATTATGACGTAGTATATGACCTTGCCAAGCGTCCTTCGGGTGTCAGGTGGAAGCCTTGTCCCGATGTATTTTGTCGTGACTGTCCGCGCAGCTTGCGCTATTGCAAAGCCGGCGACGATTATCACTATTGTCAGCAGCACCGTAAGAGGCTCGACAGGAGTCCCAAGCAGATCTATGGTTTTTGGGATCCCAAGCCACGATGTCGATGTCGCATTGGCCGCCAAGATGATAATTTCTGGAGTGACGGCGTATTATATTGCTTTTAGCAAGATTTACAAGTGCACAGGTTACAAATTCCAGCAGTTGGAAGAACTGCTAGGGCAGCATCACCTGCACCCAAAGACGACGAAGGACTACCAGATCGTTATAGGCGAAAACAGGATAGTTATTGACGGCACAGGCTCGGCGCTTTCCTACAAGAGGTACGTGGGCAGCGAGCTAAAAACAGAGGTCATGGTAGTTTCAGACGAAGAACAGGTGGTAGTAGGAGCTTTCCCAAATCCCCCGGTCCTTACTCCAAAGGCAGTGGCAAAGAACGTCTACCTGAAATTTAGGTCGCCGGTCATAGTCGACCAGAGAAGCCAAGTAATAGTATATGCCAAGATGCCGATAGAAATAGGCATTTACCGTCAATCAAAGGACGAGGAAATCCTTGTTGACGCATTTTCTCTAAGGCGCCAGCAGTACGCGCTGTATGGCTCGCCGGACAGTGGCGTAGTATGCCGCTACATAGAAACTGAGGTGAGCACGAACAAAGATGACATCAAGCCTGCAAAATATGAAGAGGCGCTTGTGAGGATCAGAATAAAAAATGACATCGACAACATTGTCAAAGTGAGCAGGGTAATAATCCCGATGGACGGAGTGGTACTTGACCACGCACACGACGATTCATGGCTGCCGGGGAGTGTCGAGATGACTCTTGACTCGGCCTTTGGGAAGGACATTGTCAATGTGCGCCTTACAAGCACCAAGGTAAAGCGCCCCGACAAGACCAGCGTTGTAAAAAGAGAGGATACGCTGGTATTTTTGATGGATGCAGGATACTAGATCTCGTGTATCAATTCTGCCAGGTTCCTCTTTGGCTTCGGCTGGAGCATCTTGAACGGATATCCAAGACACAGTATGCATGATGGGACAAGGTCTGTGCCAATCGCCTGCATCACCTTTTCTTCATCTATCATGCCTATCCACACCGAGCTCAATCCAAGCGCGTGGGCGGCAAGCTGTGCGTAGCCAGCAGCCAGTGTGGCATCCTGCACTGAAAATTTCTTTATGATGGCAGGCGGAAAGTTCATCTTGATCCTTGATGGGTCCATGCAGAACACGAGCACCACCGGCGCGTCCACATACGGCTGCTTGTTTCCGGCTTCGACAAGCTTGAGTTTTACATCCGGGTTCTTGACATTGAATATTTCAAAGCCCTGAAAGCCGCCTGCAGTAGGCGCAGTATCGGCTGCGGCAAATATCATTTCCAGCTTCCAGTCCTCCACTTCCTTGTTCTCGAATTTTCGCTGCGACCTGCGATTAAGCATCACATTAAAGAGGTTGGTCTGAAGGACGTCGTCTATCTCTGACGGGGCCTGCTCTTGCTTTGGGTAGAGTTTGTTGCCTTCGTCACCAGCGTACATTCTGGAAAAGATGTCACTTGGATACATCTCAGGCATACATACTGTGCTCGTGCAATAAAGGCTTTCCATAGATATGTAAGACTGAAATAGTGTTTGGCGGAAAGGTACGATTGCAGGGCGCATGGTTGAAACAAAAAAGATGATAATGGAAGTAGAAATTGAAATTGACATCCCAACAGACATTGTGCAGGATAGCCGCAGGATCAAGGCAGTGGAAGACGGCCTTGGCAGAAGCGTATCAAAGGGCCTGTACGACCAGGGAGTTTCCTTCCAGATAAAGAAGATCAGCTCCAAGATAAAGTGAATTGTTCACTGGCAGCTACACCCAAGTTGCTAAATATCCTGCCCGGTGCTCTCAATTTACGAACATATTCCTGATAGCTTCTATAGTGTTCCTTACGGTAGGAAGTGGATATCTGGCAAAAGCTTGGATGCACTATTCCGAGGCTTCCGCAGACGATACCCTTACCAGGGATGCTGCCCCATGTGGCAGCTGTCTTGCCGGCGACAGCAATGACATAGTAAACTCGTATGTCAATTCATTTCAGGGCAAGATGCAGAAAAGCCTGCAGGATATGATCCTTAATGCAGGCATTGGAGTGACCCTTTTCTCTATGGGGACAGGCTTTTCAATGGTCTACTTCAAGTGGTTCAGAAATACAAAGTAGTCATTCTTTGACAGGTAATGTCTTGAGCACCTTGCTTTGAAGATCGAATATCCTGATCAGGTGATTGTTCGTGTCAGCGATGTAAAGCAGATTTCCCCGTATCTTGACGTCGCTTGGCTCAAAGAGCCCAAGCGTATCGCATGATGGGTCATTGATGTTGCACATTGTCTTCATCTCCGGTTTGCCCACTACCGTCGACACTTTTTGCTCAGCAAGGTCGATCAACCTTATCGCATGGTTGTACGTGTCGGCGACGTAGATCTTGTTTCCTTCGCAGGCGACGCCGAGCGGGTGCTGGAGTCGTGCCTCGTCAAGTGGTCCATCCTTGTGGCCAAACACAAATAGCCCCTCCCCTACCGCTGTCTGGACTATTTTCTTGCCGAGATCTATTCTCCTTATCGCAGAGACTTCGCTGTCTGCCACAAAAAGATAGTTCTTGAAAATGGCAATCCCGCTTGGCTGCGCGAACTGGGCTTCTCCAAGCGATCCGTCGACAATATTTTCATATCCGCTGCCTGCAAACGGCCCAATCTTGCCTGTCGGTAAGTGATATGCCCAGATCTGGTGCAGGCCGGCCATCGCGATAAAGATAAAGCCGCTGTCATACGCCAAGTCCCAAGGTGAGCTCAGCTGCGCAGTCTTGGCGTCCTGCGGCGACTGGATCCAGTGACCCTGTCTGCCATTGCCTGCCAGTGTTCTAACTGCCTTTGATTGCAGATCAATTTCTCTTAGCGCATGGTTCTCGGTATCGGCCACATAGATCTTGCTTTCAACCCATAACACTCCTTGGGGCCGGAAAAATCTTGTTTCTTCAAAGCTACCATCCAGAAGACCTTTTGCCCTGCTTCCAATGTTGTGGATTATTTTGCCGCTGTCTGCATCGACTATGAGAATCCTGTTGTGATTAGAGTCGCTGATTGCAAGCATTTTGCCATCTGGCGAAAATGACATCTTGCCCGGGTAGGACAAGACTCTTGCCTGCACCATAGGGGGCTTGCTTATTTCAAGCGGCTCTTTTGCAATAGTCCCCTGCTCTTTATGCCTTTCAAGAAGCACACTGATTACATCATCCAGATTTTCGCGCTGACCTTCGCCTGACTGCTGGTACACAATATTTCCTTTGGGATCGATTACTACAAGCGTCGGCCAACCGCTAACATTGTACGACTGCCAGATGACCATGTTTCTGTCGGCTATAACCGGATGGTTTATTTCGTATCTGCTGATTGCTTCTCTGATATTCGCTACTTCCTGCTCGTTGTAGAATTTTGCAGAATGCACCCCGATCACGATGACAGGCTTGCCGTGGTATTTTTTCTCTATCCAGTCCAGATCTGGCAGGGTGTGCATGCAATTGATGCAGCAATAAGTCCAGAAGTCAAGGACAACAATATGGCCTTTTAGGTCATCAAGTGAAAGCGGTCTGTCCGTATTGAGCCAAGTAAAGCCTTTTGGAAAATCTTGTGCCTTCGACTGTACTGTGCCCGTATTGCGGAACATATCTCATTTATCACCGGTACCGAATTTAAACTATTAATGTTTGTAATGAAGCATTGGAAATTTTTGCTGAGTAATTTTGTAGAATGTGTTTTATACCATAATCCCAGTTTCGTACGAATGTCGAAGTACAGAATACAAAAGTTACCATCAATACTCATAATTGCAATATTGGCTGCATCGTCATTGACTGCCTTTCCATTGATGCAATCTTTTCAGACAAGTGATTCTAAACAAACAGGTGATGGCATTTCGGTCAAGGATTATGATAAAATGAAAAACTGTACAACAGAGCTTGACAAGCGCCCGACGTCAATTGAATACCTGACATACTTTAACTGTGGCAGGGTGTCAGTCGATAATGATAATGCTAGCACTACATTGAGAGAATTCACACTCATAGTAGAGGAGAATCACAAAGTACCGATTTCAAATAAAGGGCACACCTTGGAAGCATGGACATTTAACGGGACGGTCCCGGGTCCGACAATGAGGATGACAGAAGGCGACCATGTCAAGATAACTGTGATAAACAGCAAAGAAAGCAAACATTCCCATACATTGCACATGCATTCAATTCATCCGTCAACATCTGACGGCGTCGAGCAACCAATCGCGCCGGGCGAGAAATTCACCTACGACTTTATCGCTCATCCCTACGGAGTATATCCGTACCACTGCCATGTCGACCCTATAGAGGATCACATTAACCGAGGGCTCTATGGCATGATGATAATCGATCCAAAAACTCCAAGGGAAAACATGACTGAATTTGCCATGCTCATGAATGGATACGACCTTGACTTGGATCAAGAGGGTCACCCTCCAACTCTTCCCGACCTAGATGGCAAGCATGATACAGATAACGAAGAGCGAGACAATGAGATCTATACGGTAAACGGCAAGGCATTTGACTACATGGACAATCCAATAAAGCTGGAGGTTGGCAAGCCGTACAGGATATACCTTGTAAACATGCTAGAGTTCGATCTGGTAAACTCTTTCCACCTGCACGGCAACATGTTTGAGTATTACCCGTCAGGGACTTCAATGAATCCTTCCTATGTAAACGACATCGTGACTATGAGCCAAGGAGACAGGGGGATACTGGAATTTACTCCTGAATATCCGGGCAGGTACATGTTCCATGCGCACCAGACAGAATTTTCAGAACTGGGATGGATGGGGTTCTTTGACGTAGGCAACCAGACGTCTACAGCAACAACATCGGTAATGACTATGGGTGGGCACTAGCCCACTACATTCACTGCCCAAGTTTAGCCGGATTATGTTCTGGCGGCTTGGGCGGCCGATTTCCTATGCACGGCATGCATTCTCCCGACAGAAAGCAAGGAAATAGAATAAATATCGTGAAAATCGAGTTTATGGCATATGGAATGCGCAGTCTATGATACATATGTACAAAAGAAGGACGGGAAGGTTATGCACTTTGACGTCGTGGTAGAAGCAAGCACTCCACACGAGAAGGCCATCGAGTATGGCAAGGAATACCTCAGCTCTGCTGGCCAGACTGGTCAAAAGATGACTCAGGAAGAGTGCCAGTTCTGCCACATCCAAGCGGCTCCGCCATTTGTCGAGAAGGCAATAAAGCAGAGCGGATATTGGATCCAAAAGATGGAAGGCTGCCCTCAGTAGGGCCTTCTCTATTTTTCATAGCACAAATTATAATTAAGGCATCCGCTGCTGATGCATTGCACACTAATGAATGACGCCAGCGTGTGGAACCATGACAAGAAGCAGCGCGTCCCGACAATTGATGATATTCTCAAGGCGCGAGAGCTGATAGCAAGTACTGTCAGGAAGACTCCGCTCCAGAATTCTAGGACCTTCTCAAGGCTTGCCGGCACGAACCTATTCCTAAAGCTGGAATGCCAGCAAGTCACCGGCTCGTTCAAGGTGCGCGGGGCATTTGTCAAGGTAAGCAGGCTGACAGACAAGCAGGCAAGCCATGGCGTAATTGCGGCTTCTGCAGGCAACCATGCACAAGGCGTTGCATATGCGGCGGCGATAAAAAAGATCCCATGCACTATCGTGATGCCCCAGAACGCGTCGCCGGCCAAGGTGGCGGCAACTCGCTCATACGGCGCAAAAGTGATCCAGCGAGGCCTGAATTATGACGAGGCATGGGCTGCGACCCAAGAAATAGCAAAGGACGAAGGTAGAACTATAATTCACGCTTTCGACGACCCAGATGTCATAGCGGGGCAGGGAACGATTGGCCTCGAGCTGCTGGAAGACCTGCAGGACGTAGACAGAATATACCTGCCAGTTGGAGGAGGAGGGCTTGCAGCAGGCGTGGCGATTGCAATAAAATCTCGCAAGCCAAACGTCAAGATAATAGGAGTCGAATCAAAGGCGTTTCCGGCCATGAAAGAGTCCATGGCAAAGGGCTCGCTCCAATCTATGAAAATGGGGTACAGCATTGCAGATGGCATTTCAGTAAAACAACCCGGCAAGTTGACTTTTGAAATCGTGAACAAGCTTGTAGACGATATTGTGCTCGTAGATGACACGGCGATAGTAAAGACGATGTTCCTTTTGATGGAGCGCGCAAAGCTCGTCGTAGAGCCGGCCGGCGCCGCAAGCCTTGCATACCTGCTGTCAAACGGTGGACATGCCGGCAAGAAAGAAAAAGTTGTTTCGCTCCTGTCTGGAGGAAATGTCGACATGTACCTGCTGGGACAGGTGGTGGCAAAGGGCCTCATGCAGATGGGCAGGATGCTCAGGATATTCATCCTGTTGCCAGACAAGCCCGGCGCGCTTAAGGGCGTAGTTGACGGCATTTCAGAGCTGAGCGTTAACATTGTCGAGGTGGAGCATGACAGGCTGAGTTCTAACATACCCGCAGGAACTGCGGGCGTCTACCTTAGCCTTGAAATCGAGGACGAAAAGCATGCAGAGCGTCTAGTAGAATTCCTGAAACAAAAAGGAATAGAGTTCAAGGTAGCCAGCTGACATACTCCATAGTTTTTGTATTGTATAAAATTGCCTTC
>JAJPDY010000053.1 GCA_023252395.1 Nitrososphaera sp.
CTAGTCGCTCTTACGTACATCTCTGGGTGCTCGGTGTGGACCGGAAAGAGCATGCCGGCGTCAATGTCCTTTACTATGCTGAACAGATCCGGACCTTTTGCATGGCCAGAGCAGTGTATCTGGTGCCTTTCCATGCTAAACTTGTCAAGCCAGTTGTCAACTCGCTCTTGGTTCAACACCATTTCTTCGTTATATGGCTCACTTGCAGAGTGGATGTAGAGCGAGCCGGCAGGCGGCCTGATGTCGATAAGCGAAGCAAAGCTAAAGTATCCTAGAGCGCACAGGTAGCGGCTCGGGTTCTCGCTTATCTCTGCAGCAGTCTTTGCATTTGGCAGGCTGGCAAACTTGGCGTCTTCGCCGTAATAGTCGCCGTCCGCGTAGGTGCCTGACACCTGCTTTGGCTTGTAAATGACGACGTCCTTGTCGTCATAGTTTGGTATGCCAAGGCTCGGGTCCTGCGACATGTATTTCAGGTAATAACAGTCCTTTAGCTTTACCACCATCTTGCGGCCGTTCTCCTTTGCAGCCCTGTAAAAGGTCCTGACCCTGTCCATGTCCTTAAAGTTGAAATCCGCAAACACCGGGGCGTTTGGGTGCTTTGCGACAAGGGCGTTTGCCTCCCTGAACACTCTGGGCTCGCTCTCTTCCATAGGGATGTCGGTTATCCTCGTGCCTTCGCATATGAGGGCCACCGGTTTTGCCGCCTTTGCCTCTGCCACGAATTCCCGGGTCATCTCTGGCCTTGCGCCGTGAAGCCTGACGTCGCCAGTGTACGCGATTGGCCCGGCACTCGTGTAAATGATAAACCCGTACGCGCCCGGTATCGAATGGTCGACATGGATCGGGTGTATTTCAAGCGATCCTACCTTGAACTTGCGGCCAGACCTGAATTCATTTATCTTGCGCTCGACTGGCTTTGCTCCCCTCTTGGACGGCCTTGGGAGAAAGTCAAGCACTTCACGCTCAAAGTCACGGGGAGCCCTCTCCTGTATCGACTTCAAGATGGTATGGCAAGTGCTTCCCATGTAAATCGGGATGTCGCGGTGGAGAAAGGAGATATAGTCAACATGGTCGGCGTGGGCGTGCGAAACAAGCACCGCGTCAACTTGCGGGGCCGCGGCCTTTCTGCCGGCCATCTCGATCAAGTCTTCCCTGTACACGCCTTCAATGTCAGGAACCAGGCCCATCTCGATAAAGTCGACAAGCCCGTTTGCAGACCTCGGCTTTAGGTATTCTTCAAAGAACTTGGCGCGCCGGGAAAACCCCTTGCCAAAGTCCAAGAATATCTTGGTGCCATTGTCGTCCAAGAGGATCTTGTTGCCGCCAACCTCGTTTACGCCGCCATAGAACACAATCTTGCAGCCAGGCAAACGCTATTGGTGGATGGATGTTGCTTATTAGCATGATGACATCCAACTACACTGCAACACTGACTACCGATATGTACATGCGGCCGTTAAGTAGCATTCCTTCCCGGCTATGTCATGTTCCGATGCCCCGACTGTGGTGGCGACATGGTAGAGCGTGTCGTGATAACCCGACTTGGAGATATTGACGGGTGGAATTGCACCCTGTGCGATTCATTCTATGATAAAAGGGAAATAAAGAAAATGATCCTTTCTGCCTAGAGCGACCTTATCTCTGACCTTGGGTTGTATATGAGAGCCATTACGTGCTCGCGCATTTCCTTTTGCTCCATTATGCCCCTATGCGCTATGGTGGTGATAGAGCTGTCGTTTCTTACGCCGCGCATCTTCATGCACAGGTGCTCGCCTTCGGCGATTACAAGCGCGCCCTTTACGCCCATCCGCACAAGCTCGTCTGCTACCTGCTTTGTCAGCCGCTCCTGTATCTGCAGCCTGCGGGAATATTTCTCGACTAGCCTTACAAGTTTCGACACTCCAAACACCTTGCCTGATGGGATGTATGCGACATGAATCCTGCCAAAGAACGGCAGCATGTGGTGTTCGCACATGCTGTAGAACTGGATGTCTTTGGCGATTATCGCGTCAGTTTCTTCGGAAAAGCTGACGTCAAGCTCGGCATCCATTCTGTAGCCTCCAAAAATTTCTTCGTACATGTCGGCCATCCTGCTTGGTGTGCCGACAAGCCCTTCCCTGTCGGGGTTCTCGCCAAGCTCTATCAAAAGCTCCCTGACCAGCTTGGCGACCTTCTTTTTGTTGATAATGGTCTTGTCTGTTGACATGTTTTGATTTTTACCTAACTCCTATCGCCTTGTGCAACTGGGGCACAACGCGCACTTGATCGTAGAGAGGATAAACGGCGTCATAAAAGCCAAAAAGAACATCCAACGTTGGCTCATCAACTTTATAGCTCGGCTGTATTATAAATCCTGCTATGTCGGCTGGCTTGGCCATCCTGAACACCTCATGTACTAGCTCTTTGAATTCTTTAAGGCTTGACGAGTTTGTTACTACTACTTTGATATAGCACGTTTTGCCACTGCTGACAGCCAGCCTGAAGCATTCAAGCTCGTTTTTTAGCAGGTTGTCGTAATGCTTCTCGTCAACCACCTTTGAGTCTCTCAGCTTGAACTCTACCTTGCAGATATCGATATGTGGCAGCACCTTTGAGAACCTTGCAGAGTCGTAGCAGGCCGATTCAAGATATGTTCGAATACCTTTTTGCCTGACAAACTTTGCAAGCTCTATTACTGCCTCGTGCTGCACCAGAGGCTCGCCCCCTGTGAAATTGACCTTGTACGTGTTTGGGTGCAGGTTATCAGAAATAAGCTCCTTGACCTCGCTTATTGAATAGTCATTGCCGCTGTCCATTGGGATTGCATAAGCCGTGTCGCACCAGTGGCAGTTTAAGGGGCAGCCTGCCATCCTGACAAACATCGTCTTGGTGCCAAAGAGCACCCCTTCGCCTTCGATGCTTGTGAATATCTCACTCAGCTTTACCCTTGCGCTTGTCGTTTTCTGTCGCATAACGTGTCTTATCCTCTATCCGTGCAGTGGTGAATGCTTTTTTCCTACTTATACACGATTCGCATCTGCCGCAGTGGATGTAGCCCCTGCCTGCCCTGACACCATCAGAGTAACAACTCCAAGTCTGAAATATCCTGTCGCCCAGCATCTTGAAGCCTGTCTTGAGCAGGGAAGGCTTGTCTATTCCCATGACGGCAGGCGACATTATCGTCACTTCTTGCCTCTGGCCGGCAGCTATTCCGTCTGACTCGGCAATGTTGAGCGCTTCATTTATCGCCCTGACAAATGCCGGCCGGCAATCCGGGTAGTGCGGGATGTCGCCGGTGTGCGCGCCATACGCCACCACCTTGGCGTTAATGCTCATCGCCCATGCAGTAGCTATCGTGATAAATATCGCGTTCCTCACAGGCACCACCAAATTCTGCTCAAACCCTCCTGACAGCTTTTGCCTGTTGTCTGTCAGGGCGTTACTCGTGCCATAGAGCGACTTCATGAAGCTAATGTCAATCACCTTGTGATCCTTTGCCTTGAGCACCTTGGCAAAATGCCGCGCGCGCTCTATTTCCCTGCTTGCGCGCTGGCCGTAGGCAAAAGTTAGCATGTAAATGTCATAGTCGCCTGCAAGCGAAGCGGCATAGCAGACAGAGTCCAGCCCGCCGCTCACGATGCAAACTGCCGCAGGTTTAGGCAATGCGATCAAGACTGAATCAGCGATTATTAAACAATGGTGTATCGCTCGATGATTTTCTTGTGTTGCGGGTACATCTTGATCAATTCATTGCGTCTGCCAAGCTCCCAGTCGCGGTAGTCAAACCCGGGCGATACCGTGCAGCCAAGCAGGCAGTATGATTTGTCGTTGAGCGAAGCTGCAAACCAAGTGTTTGCCTTTATCGTGAATTGAGGCACCTCTCCTTTGCCTTTTCCCATTTTTATTTTTGATAATTTGCCATCCACTATCGCGTATAGTGTAAGCGAGCAGCCAGCATAATGGTGCCAAGTTTCGTCAGATTTTATCCTGTGGAACGCAGAAAATTGGTCGCCTACCAGCATGTAATAGATCGAAGTTGAAATCTGCCGCGGCCCGTCATGGCCTGCAATCTCTACTGTCAGGTCTGACCTGTGGGTCTCCTTAAAGTAGCCGCCTTCGGGATGTTTTTGCAGCCGAAGCTTTTTGATCCACTGTGCAGCTTCTTTGTTCAACGTGCAGGTATCACGTCTACATTTTATTAAATCTTGAAAGACATTAATGCGGGCAGGCTCAGATCAAGCGTGGCTGCTTATGATAATAGGCTTGATTGGCAAGGCCAACGTCGGCAAGTCAACGTTTTTTAACGCAGCAACAGAGCTTGCCGTTCCTGCCGCAAACTATCCCTTCACGACTATAGAGCCAAATGTTGGAGTCGCCTATGCAAGGGTAAAGTGCGTCTGCCGCGAATTTGGCGTTCAGGATAACCCAATTCATTCAATGTGCATCGACGGCAACAGGTTCATCCCTGTAAAACTGGTCGACGTTGCCGGCCTTGTGCCGGGTGCCCATTCGGGCAAGGGGCTTGGAAACAAGTTTCTGGACGATGCAAGGCAGGCCGACGCCCTGATCCATGTCGTGGATGCTTCCGGCTCGACTGACAGCAGCGGCAGGTCTGTTCCAGCAGGTACAGGCGACCCAATGTTTGACATTGAGTTTGTAGAGGAAGAATTCGACCTCTGGCTTGCCTCGATTCTCAGCCGGGACTGGGGCAAGAACGCGCGGGAAGTGGAAAGCCAAGGCCAAAAGCTCGAGCAAATGATCGCAAAGAGGCTGTCAGGCCTTGCAATAACAGAGCCGCAGGTCGCGCACGCGATTCACGAATCCGGCCTTGCAATGAAAAAGCCGGTGAGCTGGACCGAGGAAGACATACTTGCATTTTGCAAGATACTGCGAGCCCGGTCCAAGCCGTTTGTGGTAGTCGCAAACAAGGCGGACCTGCCAAGCGCCGAAGTAAACATTGAGAAAATGAAGGCGGCCGGCATGACGGTTGTCCCTTGCGCGTCAGAGGCTGAAGCGCTCTTGAGAAAGGCATCAAAAAAGGGCGTGCTTCATTACCTGCCGGGCGACAGCTCATTTGACGTCAAGCCAAATGTAGCGTTGAATGCGCCACAGCAAAAGGCGCTAGACATCGTCAAAACGCTGATGGAAAAGTACGGCTCGACAGGCGTACAGGATGCCATCAACATCGCCTGCTTTAAGCTGCTCCACCTAGTAACAGTCTACCCTGTCGAGGACGAGTTAAAGCTGGCAGACAAGAAAGGCAACGTTCTGCCAGACGTCCGGCTGCTGCCAGAAGGCTCTACCGCAAAAGACTTGGCAGAAACGGTGCATGCTGATCTAGCAAAAGGGTTTCTCTATGCAGTTGATGCAAGGACAAAGCAGCGTGTCGGTGCCGACCACAAGCTGAAAAGTGGCGACGTGATTAAAATAGTGTCTGCGACAAGCAGGGGATAGCATGCTCTGCCTTGGAGTAGAAAGCACTGCCCACACTTTTGGCTGCTCGATAGTAGACTCTAAGGGCAAGGTACTCTCTGATTCTCGTGATGTATACAAGGCGCCGGAAGGAAGCGGGATACATCCTCGCGAAGCGTCGCGGCACCACATGGAAGTGTCCTCTGACATTCTAAAGCAGGCGCTAAAGTCTGCAGGTGTCTCAATGAAGGATGTTGACATTGTAGGGTATTCTGCCGGGCCGGGGCTCGGACCGTGCCTGCGCGTAGGCGCGGTAGTTGCAAGGACTGTCGCAGGCTTTTACAAAAAGCCGCTCGTGCCTGTAAACCATGCACTGGGGCATGTAGAGCTTGGGGCAATGCTCACGGGCGCTTCTGACCCGCTCGTGCTCCTCGTATCCGGCGGCCACACGATGACTCTTGCCTTTTCCCATGGCCGGTGGCGCGTCTTTGGAGAGACGCTTGACATCACTGTCGGGCAGTTATTGGATCAGTTTGGCAGGTCGCTTGGCTTTGCGTCGCCATGTGGCGGCAGGATAGAACAGCTAGCGAGCCAGTCGCAGGGGCAATACCTGCAACTGCCATACATCGTCAAAGGCAACGATGTCTCATTTTCCGGCCTGCTGACAGCAGCGGCCAAGCTTGCCTTAGAAAAAAGCCATAGTGACGTATGCTATTCGCTGCAGGAAACGGCGTTTGCGATGCTTGCAGAAGCGGTGGAGAGGGCGCTTTCATTCACTGAAAAAAAAGAGATGATGATAGTGGGCGGAGTTGCCGCAAACAAGAGGCTAGTGCAGATGCTTGAAGCCGCCTGCGGCCGGCAAGGCGCAAAATTGTTTGCATGCCCAATTAAATTCGCTGGCGACAACGGCGCGCAGATAGCGTGGACAGCTCTTCAGGAATACGGGGCAACTAAGAATCAAGTAGACGTTGAAGAATCGTTTGTGCAGCAGTCCTGGCGGCTTGACACTGTGGACGTCAGCTGGCGCCTTTGAGCTGCTTTATCTGGCGCTCCCACTTGCCGTTGCTAAACACTCCAAACTTGTAGGTCTTGTCGCCAGACGTTATCACTATCTTTTTCACGAGAAAGCCCTCAGCCTTGACCGCCGTTATCTTGTCAAGCGGTATGTCTATTACTACCTCGCCTTCCTTCTTTGAGAGCGTGGCCATCCTGCCTTCTGTCTTTTGGAATACAATTCGCCGGTCAGTCAGAATGAGTATGCCGCTTCTCAGCTTGTCCTCGGCGCAGTCCTCGTCAAGGACGACCTTTTCCCCTGCCGCCGGCTCAAAGCTCACCACGTTTTTATCTCAAGAGTAGAGGCTATATTACTATTGCAGCTGGCAAAGAGGGGCGCAGAAGCAGATATCTACATCGTAGAGTGGGGCGGTAGAAAAGCCGTTTCAAAGGTGCGCTCGCCCAAGCCCTATCGCCATGAAGCGCTTGACGCCACGATAAGGAAGCACCGGACAATTCATGAAGCAAGCTTTATGTCGGCTGCAAAGTCTGCCGGCGTCATGTCGCCTTTTGTGCATTTTGTCGACCCTGCAAGGGCGGAGATAATAATGGAGTTCGTGGAAGGGCAAAACGTCAGGGACGCGATAACGCCAGACCTTTGTTATGAAATGGGCCGCTATGCCGCCATGCTGCATACAAGCAACATAATCCACGGCGACCTGACTACTTCAAACTTTATCGCAGGCAAAAAACTTGTCCTGCTTGATTTTGGGCTGTCGTACTATTCAGAGCGCATGGAGGACATGGCAACTGACATTCGATTGATAAAGGAGGTTTTTACGAGCGCGCACATTGCAACCAAGAAAGCTTTTCCGCGCTTTATTGAAGGCTATGCAAATGTATCTGGAGAGAAAAAAGCCGGCAAGATACTTGAGAACGTAAAGGAAATAGAGCAGCGCGGAAGGTACGCAAGAATAACCTGACAATTTTTATTTCAGGCTGCCAGCTGTGACGCTGTTGCAGGTAACGTTTGCAAGCACCAACCAAAACAAGTACCGCGAGGTCCAATCAATATTATCCGCCCACAGAATAGTTGTTGACTTTGCGCAAGCCGAGCTTGTCGAAATCCAGTCAGACTCGCTTGAAGAAATCGCAAAAGAAAAAGCCAAGAGTGCCTTCGCTCAAATCCGGAAACCTGTAATAGTTGAAGACGATGGGTTGTTTAT
>JAJPDY010000054.1 GCA_023252395.1 Nitrososphaera sp.
TGGTTCATATAAAAAATGATGGTTTCGCAAATTCCAATTACGCTGAAAATGGAACCGGAAGCCAGAATTGGCATCAGATAAATAAAAAGAAAGACCGCTACCGGCGAGTAGCGAAGTTACTGCTTGTAGTAGGCAGTGACTACCATGTCGCTGCCGGGCGTGATTGTTCGAGACCTGCTCTTGCTCCCGTCTTCCCAGTGGTCAAAAACATAGTTCTGGTAGTCAGACATTGTCACAGTGTACGAGCTGCCTGCAGTTGCGGTGTAGGACAGCGGCGTAAAGCCGGTCTTGGCACCAGAGCCTCCGATCACTGTCCAGAGGCCGGTTATGGCAGAGCCGCCAAGGTTCACGGACTTGACAGTCAGGGTCACTTCCTTTGACCCTGTGCCATAGTATGCGGTAACAGTCGTGTCGCCGTTTACTACTACCTGCCTTGTGCTACTCTTGCTTCCGCTCTCCCAGTGGTCAAATGTATATGTCTTGTAGTTTGCCACGGTGACTTCGTAGGTAGAGCCGGACTGCGCCGTGTACGTCAGTGGCGTAAAGCCGGTCTTGACAGTGACACCATCTTTTGTGATGACTGTCCACAGGCCGGTTATTGACTTGCCGTCCAAGTCCACCGACTTGACTGCGAGCGATATTTCTTTTGGAGTGGCAGAGCCATAGTATGCAGTCACTGCCGATTGCCCAGCGGTGACAGACCTAGTCCTGCTCTTGCTCCCGTCTTCCCAGTGGTCAAAGACGTAGCTGCCATAGTCAGACACTGCAACCTGGTACGTCTGTCCGCTGTTCAGCGTGAACGAGGCAGGCGAGAAGGCCGTCTGGATCTGCACCCCGTTCTGAGACAGGACTGTGTAGTAGCCTGTTATTGGGCTGCCTGCAGAGTTGACGGTCTTTACCGACAGCGTGTTTGTCTTTGAAGTTATGGTTATGACGACTGGAAGCGAGCTTGCGACCTTGCCTGCGGCGTCTTTTGCAGTAGCAACTGCGCTAAACGTCCCTGCAGTGTTGTACGTCTTTGATATCGTTGCTGTCGAGCTGTAAGGCGATGTCGTCCCGTCGCCGAACTGTACAGACCATGTGTACGGCGCGGTGCCTCCTTGGATGCTTGCGCTAAACGCGATGCTAGAGCCTGCCAGTGCAGACGTCTTGTCTGCCTGCATGGACACTGACAGCGGCGTTGTCGCCACCCCGTTGCCATAGTGCGCGGTTAGCGAAGAGTCGGCTGACAGGTTCACCGATATGGTGCTTGACTTGCTGCCGTCAGACCAGTGATCAAATATGATCTGCTGGTAGTTTGACGCAGACACGGTGTATGCAGTTGATTCGTCAAGCGACACTGTGAGTGGCGTAAATCCTGTCTTGACGGTGGCGCCGTTTTGCTTCACTTCCATCCACATGCCGTTTATGGCGTTGCCGCTCTGGTCGACTGACTTGACTGACAGCGTGTGCTCTGTGTTTGAAGTAGAGCCGTCGTCAAGGAGGCCGGCCAGATCGTCAAAGTAGCTTGGAAGCGAGTCCCACGGGTTTGGCAGCGCGTCGTTTGTCACATAGATCCAGCCTATTGTCTCGGCTGCATTTTCCACCCAGTTGGTAGGAAGCGAGCTGACCGAGAAGGGGATCATTCCTAGCTTGTCGTTAGGATACGACGACCACGACTTGTAGTTGTCCAAATTCGGCAGGCCGGGGCTCTCGTACACCAGTACAACGTCTACTGTATCGAGGTACGACGGAAGTGAGTTGGCTCCCGGGTTGCCCACCGTGAAGGTCAGCCCTTTCGAGTAGGCGTAGTCGCTTGCCTGCTTGTAGTAGGACTCTTTGCCGGCCCAGTTTGTCTGCTCGTCAAAGAATATACCGTCAAGGTCGGGGTACCAGCTGTGCCACCTGTCAATGTCGCCCTTGACTGAGTCAAGGCTTCTGCCAGTGTAAGCGGTTGATACGTACCCAAGCACGATGACTCCGGCCGATTTCAGGTCGGAAATTCCAGACGCATAGTTTGAGTCTTTGGAAGACCCAGGTCCGCTGGCGGGATTCACAATGGCCGCAATTGGCACATCAGGATGCGCGTTCTTTGTATCCGCCACCCTATCCCATGTGCCCCCCGGATATGTGTACAGGGGCACCATTATGCCAGCCGCCGCAGTGCTTTCTGCCGCTGCAAAGCCGCTTGTTGCTGCAAGCGGTACCAAAAGCAGCAGGGCAATAACTCCTGCGACGAATTGTATAGAACTTTTCTCTATCATTTCTCTGCGTGATGGAATGGAAAAATATTAAACAATAGCGCAAGTCAGAAATGTAGGCAGCCTCTACATTTTTGAGGCTTTGGCACAGCTCTACAGAGGCTTGTTACATTGTTGACGACATGTTGTTGCTATCGTCGGCTGAAGTGAATTCGCCTTCGCTGGTTATGGTAGGCTCTGCAAATCCTGTCGTCGGCTCCTGCGAGACCTCCGGGGCAGATGGCGTCATTTCTGGCATGGCTTCAGTTGTGCTCATTGCCGGAGCTTCCATCCGCGAAACCCTGACCCGTGGCGTTGCCTTCCTGGCCGCTGCCTTCTTTTTCGGAGCGCTCTTTTTGCGCGCCTTGGCCGCGACTTTCTTCTTCAGCGCCTTCTTTTTCTTTCCCTTTGAGAGCTTGGCTTGCTTTCCCTTCTTGCCCTTGCTTTTGGCTTTGGCTTTTGCCATACAGGATAGGATTAGTTAGGCACTTGTTCTTAAGCTTGTTCTTTTTGAGGTGATAAAAGCTGAATTTACTGGCAAATTCACAAAGCAATCAAGTACATTCTATTGATATCACTAGTGATATTAACTCGATGATCTGCCCAAAACGATGAGACGCATTTGCAGTTCAGATGCCCATACTGGGAGAGTATGTAGGAGTTCCTTCGTACAATGATATTTCACCTTATCATGAAACTGCAGATACATCATAGTTAAAATGAAAAAGAAGTGGGATTGTCGTGGTTGCCGTGTCCATGAAGTCGTACGACAGTGACAGGATTGTCTCAAGCAAAGAGCTCTCAAAATGCTTTGACGATCTTAAAGAGTCGCTTGGCAGGGCAATGATTGAAACCATCGTCGAAGAGATAGAGATCATGTACGGCATAATCCTTGTTGGAAGGTTGTCCTACAAGCTGTCAGATGTAGAAGATGCGCTGAGAAAACTCCTTGGAGACTCGGCTTGCGAAATGATGATGGAATCGCTTGTTGAAACGCTTGAGAAAAAATAGCATAACCACTTTCAGAACAAGACATAATAGTTCATTCAGCTCACAATTGCTAGGTTCTCATTGACTGACAGCAGGGGCTACTATGCAATTCTTGGCGTTCCGGAAAGGGCCAGCTACAGGGAGATAAAGGCTGCCTACAGGAAGCTTGCTAGAAAGTACCACCCTGACAGGAACAACTCGGCCTTTGCTGAAGACATGATCAAAAAGATAAACGCCGCGTTTGAAGTGCTGTCTGACGAAGCAAAGCGCGGGCATTATGACAAGATGGGATATGACGACATGCTGCCGGCAGAGCCCGTGCCAGAGCCAGAGCAATATGCAAGTGATCCGCAGGATCATTCGTGGAAGACAATAGATGAAAGCGCGGTCGCAGATTTTTTCAACGGGCCATATTTTCTTGATACCCCAAAGGGCAGGTTCCATGTCATTGTCGAGCCATCGCTTTGCATGGCGTTTGGCAGCTGCGAAACCCTTGCGCCAAAAGTCTTTGTGGTTGAAAAGAACAAGAGGGTGAACCCAAAGGCAAGAGTAGAGTGCGAGACTTGCGCAGATTATGAAAAGATACACGCCGCGGCTGCAACTTGCCCGACCAAGGCGATCAAGATAGTTGACCGCTACACTGGCGAGCAGCTCTACCCGTAGTAGACTTAAATTGCTGTGAGATTGTGCTTCACCCATGAAACTTTTCTGCGTTGGGTGCGGCCCCGGCGACCCGGAGTTACTCACGGTGCGGGCCGTGAACCTGATAAAAAGCGCAGAGGTGATATTTGCGCCAACTGCAAGGGAGGGCAAGCCCAGCATCGCGCTTTCTGTTGTTGAAAAATATATCGACAGGTCGACCAAGACTGTCAGCCTGGTTTTCCCGATGGTCAAGGACAGGGAGTCGCTCAAGGACTACTGGAAGAGAAACGCCGAAGAAATCGCCGGCACAGTCAGGTCCGGCAAGAATGTCGTCTACTTGACAGTAGGCGACCCTGCGCTGTACAGCACATGGATCTATATCCACCGCGAGCTGAAAAGGAACCATAAAGACATTGAAGTTGAAATCGTGCCGGGCATCGCGTCCATGTTTGCAATCGCCGCAAAAGCAGGAATAAGCCTGGCAGAAGGCGAAGAGACTGTAGCGATCGTGCCGGCATGCTACGACATGGAGCGTGTCAGGCGCACCGCCACCGCGTGTGATACGGTAATCTTCCTAAAGGACGGCCGGTACTTTGACAGCGTGATTGAAATGCTGGGCGAATCTGGCTTTCCGGATGGTGCAGACATTGCAATAGCTCAGGATATATCGGCAGAAAAGGGCGAAATACTTGAAATCAAGAAGTTATCAGACCTCCTCGGCAAAAAGGGACCTACTGAAAAGTACTTTTCAATAATGGTGGCAAAGAAAAATGCCAGAGATTAAGACGGTTTATTTTGTTGGCTCCGGGCCGGGCGACCCCGAGCTTATCACGCTAAAAGCGAAAAAGCTGGTGGAAGAAGCGGATGTCATCATTTACTCTGGCTCACTCTTTAACCCAAAAAATCTGGAATACGCAAAAAAAAGCGCAGAGCTGTACGACGCGGCAGTAATTGACAGGGAAAAGATCTATCAGGTGCTCCGGGATTCTGCAAAGGAAGGCAAGCTTGCAGTAAGGTTCCATGACGGCGACCCGGCGCTCTTTAGCACAATCCGGGAGCAGATAGACAAGCTTGAAGCTGACGGAATAAAGTGCAAGGTGGTGCCCGGAGTCACTGCGATACTAGGAGCTGCGGCAGACCTGAATCTGGAGCTGACGCTGCCCGGCATAACGCAGACTCTGATAGTGACAAGGGCTGAGCTTCGAACGCCGGTGCCCGAGCGCGAGTCGATAGCCGAGCTGGCAAAGCATGGCGCCACAATGGCGTTCTACCTGAGCGTGCACCTGATAGGCGACGTGGTAAAGGAGCTTCTAAAGGGAGGAGTCTACACTGAAAAGACGCCGGCCGCCGTAGTCTACAGAGCGACATGGGAAGACGAGAAGATAATCAAGGGGACCCTTGGCGACATTGCAAAAAAGACAAGGGAAGCCAAGATAATCAAGACAGCTTTGATAATTGTCGGCGAAGTCATTGCACCTGCAAAATACGAATATTCCAAGGTATACGATTCAGGGTTTACGCACGGATACAGAAAAGCTGTAAAAGAAAAGAAGGAAGGGTAGGGTTTATGGTTTCTTTGCCCACATCGTTACTGCTGTAGTGCTGATAGCTGCGCCTGCTGCTCCGCTCACTATTGCAAAGACAACGCTCTTGTCTATTGCCAGCTGGGGCAGTATGGCTGCCAACGCGTCAGCTACTGAGGGCGATGCAAGGAATGCGAGGAACCCTATCGCAAATCCTAGCGATCCAAAGATTGCCAGTACGGCTGTTCTTGATGCCATGTTTTCTCACTGTTGGTGACTCTCGGTGTCCGAGATCCTGATGCTTCCGCCGGGGATCGAGGGGAACTTGTCGGTTACCCTCTGTTCTGCAACGGCTGAGGCTTCCATCATTATCTGGTCGATGTCAGCTCCTCCGCCGGTGTTGATGTCAACTCCCATGCCGCTCCCTTGCAGCGAATCCATCATGATGCCGCTGAGCAGTGACTGCATGTTGTTGATTTCTCCGTCGGCTCCGGGCACAAACCTTCCGAGGCTTGGCTTGAGGCTCTTTATCGACGATATGGCTGGGCCTAGCGCTACCATTGCGTCTCCCATGTCGTGTATAGTGGATAGTCTCATTGATACTTGCTCAAGCGCCATCTTGGCTTGGCCTAGCGTGCGCGAGATTTTTCGCACCTCTGCAAGCTCGTTTGAGAGGACCTTGGCAGTGTCTGTGTCGTGCCTCTGCATTGAATCGACTACTCGCCTGAACAGGGAAGCGTCTCTCTCGTTCAGCTTTGTAATCATGGTATCTAACTTTGATGTCTGCAACTGTAGCTTGTTAACTGCAGTCTCGATCCTTGGCTTTAACGGGCCTTGGTTTTTCAGCGATTCTTTGAGTTTATCGCCGGCATTCGCTCGATTCTGGTTACTCCAATTCTTATCGAAACCGGTCATGCACTTGCCTGACTGGATTCGTTATTAATTTCGGGTGTATAATCCGGTAAACCACCGGGTTAGCTAATTACCGTACTGTTACCATCCCGATGGCGAGAGATATGAGAGCGTCGCTCTCAATACTTGCTTGGTAGTAAGCTTATTTCAGTGGCACTCTCATGATTTCTTTCTGGGTGACAGAGCTCCAAGCACCCATTCCCTTTCCGCCAGTGCCGCCCGTTCCCGTGATCTGGCTCACCACAATCTCGGCAGGAGCCATTGGCGGCCAGAGCATGGCGACGTACTCGCCCACTTCGCCGGCCTTGTCAAGGGATGCCGGCACCATGTTTTCGCGCTTGAAATTGCTAGCCAGCTTGTCCTTTATCGGATCTATGAGCTGGCGCTGCCCGTGTACAATAAGGTAGATTTTCTTTGTGCCATCAACAGAAGACATGCCAGATTGTTCGTGTATAAGCCTATAAACGTGTTATTGATGCTTCCTTTTGCTTGATAGTTACCGACTCGTACATGGCGATGGTCCTGCCTGACGGCATGGCAGAGCGCATATCAGAGTTTATCGCAGGCAAGCGCAACTTTCCATTTATCAGCCGCGACGAGCTGGTGTGCATGATGTACCTTTATGGCAAGAGTGGCAGAGTCAACGAAAACGAGATAGAAGAGGCAGGCAAGCTTGCAGAGAGGACAGCCGCCCAGATGGGTCAGGACATCGACATTTACGCCAACAGCTCTGCCGGCAAGCTCGACTCTGAATACATACGTAGCAAGTACATCAACAGGGAGCTCCAGCTGGCAGTTGAAAAAAAGGCAAGGGGGCGGATTGCAAGCGACCCGGCGATAATATCTGACTGCTTTGCGCAGCATATTGCATATTACAAGCAGGACTACTTTTTTGAGCTGTACGGCCCGCTCAAGGATTCCGAGCTCACGTCAGACATCCGGCCAGCTCTTGCCGGCAGGATGGTCATGGTGTGCTACAACAGAAAAGGAGCGCAGGACACCGGGCTTTCTCACCCTCTGATCCCAGTCTACGTGTGGTTCCGGGATCAGACCGGCGCAAAGCCGTGATAGTACGGGATCTGGCTCATCTCTTCCTGCGGCATCTGGGCGATTGATATCAGGTGCCCGTCAGGGTCCTGGACTATTGCGTGCTTGCCAAAGGGCTCTTGTTTTGGCTTTTTGTAGAACTTTACTTTTTTCTTCTTCAG
>JAJPDY010000055.1 GCA_023252395.1 Nitrososphaera sp.
ATTTTTCGCAAAGTCTCATTTTTCACTGCGTCTTGAAGCCTCAGTTTCATAAAGTATGACGCGCCCGGCTGCGCTGACGAGATCTCGCTCTTTATTTTCTGGATCTCGCTTGACTGTTCCTGCGCTTGCGCTTGAATTTTTTTCAGGCTCGCCTTGCCAAGCAGGACCTTGATCCCGATCTCGTCCTTGCCACGCACGCTCGCAATCTTGGCACTGTAGTCTTTGTAAGAAGTGGCAAGGAGCTTCTTTATGCCCTCGTCATTTTTCAAAATGACTCCGAACCGGACTGGGAGAACCGTCGTCATTTCACGCGCAGCTTCTACAACTCTCTGGTGGGCGACAATGTCATTCATGTTAGAGTCCATCTGCTTGAACGGTATGCTGCTGACTACTGCGCAAATGTCCTTGTATCCTATGGTGAAGACAGGGCTTTCAGATATCCCAATGTTGCCAAGGTTGCCCGGGGGCTTGCTATCCCCCAGATCCATTATGCAGTAAACGTACCTGCCGTCCACCATTTTTATCACTTTGCCGTAAGGGTGGCCAGCAACCGTAGCGCAGCCAGGTCGACTCCAGCCACAGCGATTGTCACGTCGCCGGCTATAACTGTCCCCTGATCGATGAGCTTGTCAACAACGTCAACAAGCGTTGCTTGCTCTTGTTGCGAGAACGGCTGCGATAATTTTATCCCGAGCTCTTCCGGCTTTAGGCCAAACTTGCCGGCAATGTCTGCCATGCGCTCGCGTATCTGCATGAACGCAAGGCCGAGCCTCTCGACTTCCTCATTTGTCAGAGTGCCCGACTCTACGCGCCGCATGGCCTGCTTCTCCAGTATGTCAGTTATCGTCTGCACAAGCGTCAAGACTAGCTTTGCAAGGCCGTGCTGGAGCTTTTCAGCATCTAGCTCTTGAGGCTTGCTTCTTTCAAGCGCCAGCAAAAGGCCGCTGTTGTCAAGGTTCTTTGTTTCCAAGCTCCCTTCTCCCGTCGCCTACTTTCTTTTTCTCTTTTTCCTTCTTTTCCAGCTCGGCTTTTTCCCTTGCCCACTTTTCCCACGGCAGCTCTATGCCGTAGCGCTTGGCAGTTTCAAGCGACGCGATGACCAGGTTTACCTTGAGCGAAAGAAGGTCAACTCCGGCAAAAGAAAGCGTGATGTCGCCGTTGATTACTACGCCCTTGTCCAAAATGCGGTCGAGAAGATCAAAAAGGGAGAGCTGCCTCGCGGGCAGCTCATGACGGTTGCTAAGCAAGGTCTTCACCCAGTCCCATCGATCCGCGCCTTATCTTGCAGTATGAGCAGATGCCACTGTCCTTGAACCAGTGCTTTGGGCAGAACCCTTCAAGGTATTTTTCAGGCACTGTCTTTGTAAGGTGTATTGCCATGATGTCAAACGGTATCCCGCGCTGGCATTCAGGGCACCTTGTAAATACCCACCCGTCGCCCATTGCTATCTTTAGCTCTACTTCCTCATACTTGCCGCATACGATGCATACAGCCAATTATCATCAACTGTTTTGTTGTTACTTGCCAGCGGATGTTTGGGCTGCTACCAGTGCGGGCGGTCCGGCCAATCCAAGTGCTGCTGCATACCTCAGGAAGGTATCAACACCTGCCACCACGATCCTTGCCCTTACCACGAGTATCTCGATGCCCACCAGCGAAACTGAAAGGTTGGCGTCGATCACAAGACCCTTGTCAAGCACACGGTCAAGCAAGTCGAAGATGCTCAGTATTGGCCTATAGGCTTGTTGCTGCGACACTAATTATTCACTAGTTGAAGCGTATAGTGGCTGAGTAGATAAATTTTCTGCTTAAAATAGTAGCATGTACTAGAAGATTGTTATTGTAGACTTGCCTTCAACTCTAGCGCCTCGATTATCGGCCTGAGCGTGGACGTAAAGTCATGGTCCGGGTTTTTCAGCACAAATATCTCTGAGCTGAGCGCCCGCAGTATCTCGGTGTAGAACGGGATTGCAGTTATCACCTGCGTGCCAAAGAGCGTTTCAAGCCTTGCCTTGACCTTTTCCTTGTCGACTCCAGGAGGTATCATGTTTGCAACCAGGATCTGGGGCTTCTCCAGCACTTTCGTGACTTCAAGCATGACTCCAGTCCCAAATATGTCCTGGCTGTCCATCCTAGATATGATGATGTTCAAGTCGCACGCGCCCATCGACACGAGGGTCGACTTTTCCACTCCGGGGTGTGTGTCGATTACCATGTAGTCTAGGTCATACATCTTTGATATCACGTCTATAGCGCTTCTGAACATCCCGATTTCATAGCCCTTTGACAGGACTCGGACAATGTCTTCTGCCTTGAAGCTTGCCGGGACAAATATCAGCTTGCCCCGCGTGAGGTGCATCTTGTCTGTCAGGTCAATTGCAATGTCGCTTGCGGTGCACGCCCCAAGGAAATAGTCATTTAGCGTGTGCTTTATTTCGTCTGGCTTCATTTCAAAGAGCACATGGAGCCCGGGACCCGCTAGATCGAGATCAAGGACTCCCACCCTTCTGCCTTCAAGCGCAAGCGAAACTGCGAGGTTGGCAGTCATCGTGCTCTTGCCAGTCCCGCCCTTGAATGAATGGACTGCGATCTTGAATGTCATGCCATGTCCTCCGCCAGCTGCTTTCTCAACGACCTGAAGAATTCGGAATCAATTATCTTGCCAGCTTCTTGCCGGATTGCGTCGGTGACTGTCGGGTGCAACTCGATCTTTTCAATGGTCTCGTCCCCTATGATGTTTTCCCTCAGCCCGTCTATCAGGCGCTGGAGCCCCTCGAGGCCCTTTTCAATCCTGCTGTCTACTTCGCGGCGCATCCGCTTGTAGCTTATCTGCTGGTTGATGAATTCCTGCCGCGCCCTTATCAGGCTCCGGGACTCTTCGACCTTTTTCTGGTATCGCTCTAGCGCGTCATTCCTCTTTCGAAGGGCGTCTTCCCGGGCGTCAAGCAGGCTTGCCTTCATGGCGTCTATCTTTACAATCGCGTCGCGCTTCATCTGGTCCACCGTCTGCTGGTTGGTAGTGATCTGGGGAAGCTGGTCAGCTGCCACCTGCTCGGTCCGCAAAAAGCGGAGTGGGAGGCTGAAGGCAAAGGTAGCGCCCTTGCCGTCGCTGTTGTTGCCGGCCCATATCTGGCCGCCGTGCGCCTCAACAATGCTCCTTGCAATAAACAGCCCAAGGCCAGAGCCTTTTTCCGACCTTGTAGTGAACTTTTCAAACATCTTGTCCTTTATCGACGGGTCAATTCCACTGCCGTTGTCCCGCACGCTTACGAGGACGTTTGGGCCAGACAGGCGCGCAGTGACATAGATCCCGCCGTCGCGCTCGTCAATAAACTTCATGGCGTTATCAAGCAGGTTGAACAGTACCTCGCTTATCTTGCCCCTGTCACACTCAACTGTTAGCGGTGCGTCGCCGGGATCAAACATTATTAGCTTCCGGTTGCTGCCGTTGGCTCTTTCCCCGACGACATGCATGATTAATGAATGCAGATCCGCCTTTTGTATTACCGGCGCCCTTGCAGTCTGCCAATATTTCTTTTCAACGTCGGTTATCACTTCCGAAATAAGAATAGCCATGTTGACTTGCTCTACGTAGATCCTGAGCCGGCCAGTCTCTATCCTGCTTGCCTGCAGGATGTCTTCTGACAGCTTTAGCAGCCGCTCTGCGTTCCGGCTAATTATTGCCAGCTCTTCTTTTATCGAGTGGTCGACGTTGCCAAGCTTTGACTCTATAAGCTCCAGCCCGCCAAGGATAGGCATTATCGGAGTGCGAAGTTCGTGCGCGGCAATGTTGATGAATTCGTCTTTCAGCCTGTCTGCTTCGCGCAGCTTGTCGTACAGCTCCCTCTGCTTCAGTATGTATTCGTCTTTTACCCTGTCAGCTTCCTTGAACTTGTCGTACATCATCGCCTGCTCCCACAGGCTGTCAAACATGGCGACAAAAGACTTTGTTGCAGAAGGGTTTGAAGAATAGATGCTTACTACTTCATTTTCGTCCTTTACCTCGTATTCAAGGCTGTTGCGCCTGTCGATTATTAGTATCTCTGGCAGCTCGGAGCCGCTTTCCTTGTAAAAATACCTCGTGTCGATGCTGTCCTCTGGAAACCTGTTCATGTCAGGGGTCAGCAACTTCACCTGCACGCCCCTCTTTGCCGCTTCCTGCAGAGACTGGATGGTGTTGCGGGCCATGTCCGCCCGCCCGTTTATGGCAGGCAGGAGCAGCATTATCTCGCTGTTGGCGGAATTGATGAGGTTAATGTAAAGCTGGTACGCGTCGGCAGGGTTTCTGATGATGTCTAGCATGCCTTTTCCTGATATTGAACAGGAAAATAGAGGCGGATGCTTATAAAATGGTAGGGTTGATTTTTCTATAACATCAAGCCATCAATCACCGGCTTTAGGTGGTCCGGGAGCTCGGGCAGCTCGCCCGTGTGGCTGATATTGTTCTGAAGCATGTCTGCGCCAATCCTGCGCACCTTCTGCGTGCCTATTAGAGTGTCGATGGCTCGCTCTATGTCCTTTGGAGCCAGCACGTCTTTGAGCTTTTCCTTGAGCACGTTCTCAGAGTCGTACTTGTTTATGGCGTACTGGAGCAGGATCAGCTTGTCGTTCATTGATAGGCTTGCCATCCATTATTTCAAATTGCATACAGGTAATAAAGTTTCAATGTTTATCTGGGCCGGCTGTATGTGACTCATATTGGCTGACTCTATTGCACAATTGCAGGATCTGCTTGATCATAATTACAAGATACAAAAAGTGCAGCCCACGGTTTTTGCTTCAGACGCAGAAGTGAATATTGTCATTATCACTGTTGCCTGCCCGGACGGCAACACGCAGACTATCAAGGCGTACAGGGAAGACGCGCAGAAGCTGCGGGAATTTATCAGGACTCTGAAAATATAGCCAATATCTGGAATTTTGCTATGCCAGAGCTATTTACAATTGTAAAGTCCCATCATTAAATAACTGAACATCCAAACATCTTCCAGTGTCCCAAGTTACAAAGAGAACCCTGCTCAAGGTGGGCGGCATGCACTGCGCTGGGTGCGTCAACTCTATCCAGCGGTACGTCTCAACCCTGCAGGGAGTAAGCAAGGTAGAGGTCAACTTGGCAAACGAAAGGGCAGTGGTAGAGTATGACCCTTCCAAGATCAAGATTGACGCCATAGAAAAGGCGATCAAAGAGGCAGGGTACAGAGTCGTTTATGAAAAAATAATCCTTGGCATTGAAGGCATCACCGATTCTTCTGATGCGCAGAGGCTGGAGCAGAGTATTCGCCAGATGGAAGGCGTCAGAGCTGTTTCAGTTAATTATGGCAGCTCGCAGGTCAATGTTGAATACAACCCGGTGCTCGTTTCCCTTGCAGACATTAGGAAAAAAATAGCCGACAGCGGCTATACTGTGTCGAGCGAGACCGCACAGGCAAGCGCGCAGGACATCGAGGCGCATAAGCTGCGAAACCTGTTCTTTATAGGGCTCATTTTTACTGTACCGGCGGTTCTTTTCAGCTATCCAGAAGTGTTTGGGTTTGTCCCGCTTGCAGGAACGAATGCTGCCGCATACATTGCATTTGCAGCTGCCTCTGCAGTACAATTCATACCGGGCAGCAGGTTCTACACTGGAGCGTTCCGCATCGCAAAACTAAAGTCGGCCAACATGGACACGCTAGTTGTCCTTGGCACCACTACGGCTTTTGCATTCAGCGCGTTCCACACATTCCCGTCACCTAGCTGGCACAGCATATACTATGACGCGTCAACCCTTGTCATCACTTTCATAATACTTGGCAAGTATCTGGAGATCAAGACAAAGGGCAGGACAAGCTCGATAATACGCAAGATGCTAGAGCTCCAGCCAAGAGCCGCAAGAGTAAAGAAAAGTGACGGCACCGAAGTTGAGACTCCGGTTGAGCTCATACAATCAGGCGACATTGTCATTGTGAGGCCCGGCGAGCGAATACCAGTTGACTCGGCTGTCGTTCAGGGCGAGTCAGCAGTCGACGAGTCGATGGTAAATGGCGAATCTGTTCCTGCCCACAAAAAGGCAGGCGACCGAGTGGTTGGAGGCACCGTCAACACCGAGGGCATGCTGCTTGTCAAGGCCACAAAGGTTGGAGCCGACTCTTTTCTGTCGCAAGTGGTCAGGCTCGTCGAAGACGCGATGGGCAAAAAGCCGGCGATGCAAAAGATGGTCGACAGGGTTGCAGGATATTTTGCATACGCAGTCATGATAATTGCCGCTGCCACATTTACAGGATGGTACCTGCTTGCGCCGGGCGACCTTGGCTCTGCAATCATTCCGGCCGTCGCGATATTGGTGGTGGCTTGTCCCTGCGCGCTTGGACTTGCGACTCCGACTGCGATAATGGTCGGGATGGGCAAGGGCGCATCAAACGGCGTGATATTCAAGAGTGGCGACTCTATCGAGGCACTGAGCAAGGTATCGGTGGCAGTATTTGACAAGACAGGCACGCTGACTGCAGGCAGGCCAAGCGTCACCGACATTGTCCAGCTGCAGGAAGTGCTGCCTGCGGCGGGCAGCGTGCAGACAGGCGAACAGCAGGTGCTTGAACTGGCTGCAACTGCAGAGCAGTGGTCAGAGCACCCGCTTGCAAAGGCGATAGTGGCTCATGCAAAGAGCAACAATCTCCAGCCTAAAGATGTCGACGACTTTCAGGCAACTCCGGGCCTAGGAGTGACCGCGGCATATAGCGGCATGAAGATCAGGGTTGGAAGCCCCGGCTTCATTACAAATAGTTCAGCAAGCATTGTTGATAAGATGCAGCGCGAAGGCAAGACGGTAGTTCTTGTTTCTGTAGACGAAAGAGTTGTAGGGGCGATAGGGCTGCTTGACACGCCAAAGCAGGGCGCAAGAGAAGCCGTTGCAGAGATCAAGTCGCTTGGAATAGAGCCAGTCATGCTGACAGGCGACAACAGGATGACAGCTGAGGAAATTGCGCGAATGGTAGGGATAGAGCGAATCTTTGCGGGAGTCCTCCCGTCAGGCAAGGTTGACGTCGTGAAAAAGCTCCAGCAGGAAGGAAAAAAGGTTGCCATGATAGGCGATGGCATCAATGATGCTCCCGCGCTCACTGCCGCAGACGTCGGGATAGCGATAGGCTCTGGCACAGACTTGGCGGTGGAGGCGGGCAATATCGTGCTGATAAGGGACGACATCAGAGACGTCGTATCGTCTGTGAGGATAGCTAGAAAAATAGTGTCAAAGATAAGGCAGAACCTGATCTATGCCTTTGCTTACAATGTCGTCTTGATCCCGGTGGCGGCTGTCGGGCTGCTCTACCCTGCGCTTGCAGGGCTTGCGATGGCCGCAAGTTCCGTGTCAGTGACTGCAAGCTCGCTTGCGCTCAGGCGCTGGTCCCCAAGGAA
>JAJPDY010000056.1 GCA_023252395.1 Nitrososphaera sp.
ATGACATATTTGTGCTTTGCTATTGCAAAAAATATGCACTCAACATCTCAAATTGTTATGGTTGTCCGGATAAAAAAGATAAATATAGCAAATGCCCAATATCGTACGTGAACACGTTTGAAGTCGCTGTTCTGCGCGTCCTTGTAAAGCGGCACGCGCCTTTGAAACTATCTTTGCTTGTTAGCGGCTTTCCAGACGATTGTGAAGACGACGTACTAGCCGCGATTTCCAGCTTAAAGCTTGGCGGATACATCGTGCTTTCTGATTACCAGCCTAATGGATATGTTTCAATAGCCAGAGACAGGCGGCAGGAAATCCTGCAGATCGTCGATTCAAACATTTATTCGCAGAGACTGCCTGTTCCTGAAGAAGAAAAGAAGAGCCCTACACGAGCAAGATATCAGCCGCAGATAAGGGTTGTTGCCATCGCTTCTCTGGTTGTCCTTGGCCTCTTTGCCATCGTGGTGCCTGCCTTGCCTGCGACAAGCACAGATACAGAGTTTATCGCCCACCACCACGCCTTCCAGTCACACTGGGATGCCTATGGAGCCAGCAACGGAGGCGATTCAGCCAGCCACCCGCACGTGTCTCAGATGGTTGTGACACTAAAAGACTGCAGCCAAAAGCAGCAATCATAGTGTGACTCTTTTCCACTGTTGCCGGTCAATTTACCCGGCGCCTTTCTATACTATAAGCAATGACAACAATAGTCGGTATCAAGACCAGTGAAGGAGTCGTGCTGGGCTCTGACAAGAGGGCGAGCAAGGGCTTTTTCATCGGGAGCAAGATAACGCAAAAAATAGCCAAGATAGACGACACGCTTGCAGTCGCGATAGCGGGCCAGCTGTCAGACGCCGAGTACCTCATAAAGATGGCAAAGGCCGAGCGCAAGCTGCTCGAGCTGAGGAGGGGGTTCCCGCTCACAGTCAAGGAGTCAGCTAGGCTCATAGCAAACCTCGCCTATTCAGGAATGAAGAACTACCAGCCTTATTTTGTTGAACTGCTGGTTGCAGGCGTGGACCAGGACGGAAGCCACGTCTATGCAGCCGACATGAGCGGCGCGATAACAAGCGAGGACTTTGCGTCTTCCGGCTCTGGCTCGCCAGTCGCGTACGGTGTGCTAGAGAGCACGTACCGCAAGGACATCACAAACGAAGAAGCAAAGCAGATCGCGGCAAAGGCAGTGTCGGCAGCGATGGAGCGCGACCCGGGATCAGGAAACGGAATCGACACACTGGTGATCCCGAAATTGGTAGTGGAGGTCGCCTAAAATGGCCGAAGCAGGAGGGTTCAATGCAGGCGGAAGGTACCCCTACTTTTACGGACCTGAAGGCCGGCTCGTTCTAGTCGACAGCGCGCTCGAAGCAGTAAATCGGGGCTCGACTACAATAGGAATCAAGACTCCGTCGTTTGCGCTGATTGCAAGCCACATCAAGCCAATCAGGTCACTGGTGGACCCGGCAGAAAAGATATTCGCCATTGACGGCCACGTCGGCGCGACAGGTTCAGGGTACATCGGAGACATTTTGCAGCTGATAGACGAGCTTCGGCTAGAAGCGCAAAAGCACAGGCTGAGCTTTGAGAGCCCGATAGACGTCGGCTCACTTGCAAAGCACCTAGGGTCGTACCTGCACAACTACACGATATACGCGGTCAGGCCGCAGGCGGCGTCTGTGATAATCGCAGGAACCGACCAGACGGGCGTGCAGCTCTACCAAGTGGACCCAAGCGGCACGTTCTTCAGAGGCTCGGGCTTTGCCATCGGTCAGGCGTCAGACAGCGCGCTAGAAGTGATACAGCGCGAGTACAGCGCCGACATGACAGTCGAGCAGGCAGTCGCGCTGAGCAACAGGGCGATAGAAAGGGCTCTGGGCGAGCGGCCAGTGGTAGAAATAGGAATAGTAAGAGCGCAGGAGGGCAAGTTCCAAAAGCTGCCCTAGCTATTTTTTCTGCGCAGCGATAGCCGCTGTTTTCAAGCCGTCTGGGCGCCTCCACTTGTTTGCCCAGCGGGCCAGCTCTTTTATTATCACTTCAAGCTCTTTTGCCTGAACGGTCATGCTGTACTCTACCCTTGGCGGCACTTCGGGATAGATCTTTTTAGTTACCAGACCTTCGCGCTCTAACTCCAACAATCGCTCGGACAATACCGTGCTGCTGATTCCTGCAAGCGACCTTTTTAGCTCGTTAAACCTGATGACGTCCTTTGTGCTGAGGTTCTTCAAAATGTGCAACGACCATCTCCTGCCGAGAAGCTCCCACACGTCAACTATGGCGCAAGTCGCGCCCACCTTGCCGTCTACTGGTTCGTCTGTCATACCTAGTAATAATAACTTACTTACTAATAAAATTATTGCATCATCTGGAACCTTTTGCCCGCCTCAAACGCCTGCAAGATGGCGTCACGAAAGAATGCGGCGGTTTCTTTTTCTTGCGCCCTATAGCCAAGCCACATCGCTGACATTATGGCAATGGCAAGCTCTTGGCGCTCCTTGTCGCTTCCTTCCGGCCTGATCTCGGCCAGCTTTTCAGCCATGTCGCGGATTTTGCCTACTCTTTGCGCAGAATCAAGGTCTGTTATCTCTTTAGCATTTTCTTCAAGGTACTTTACAAGCCGCCACATGTCACTGGCTTTGCGATGTTCCGATATTAATGTAGAACCGCTAGCGATAAAAGCATGCAGGTGCCAGCAGAGAACCTATGGCGAAAAAGGTGGCGCAGCGTGCACTTGTGTTGCAGGGTGGAGGAGCGCTTGGCGCGTACGAAGCCGGGGTCATCAAGGCGCTGGCAAAAAAGCTGACAGAAGAAGACAAAAAGAACGGGTACAGCGACAGGCCGCTGTTTGACATTGTCGCCGGCGCGTCGATAGGCTCTGTAAACGCCACTATCTTAGTGTGCCACGTGCTTGACAGGCTGAGGGAAAAGCCAAGGCCGAGCCAGTCCGAGTGCTGGCTTGCCGCAGTAGACAGGCTTGAAAAGTTCTGGAAGCAAGAGGTTGCAAACTATACTTTTCTTGACAACCCTCTTTTGAAAATGGGCATGGACTGGTGGTGGGGCAACGCCCGGCAAGCAGGAAATAAATCGAAAGAATACTGGAAGAACTTTTTCAAGGCTTATTCTAACCAAATGGAATTCAGAAAGTCGTGGCCATTTTTGTGGTGGTTCTTTGCGTGGCCTGACAACTATTCCCCTGTAGCGTCTGGAGAGGCGGCCAGGAGGTATTTTTCGTACATGAATTCCGCGGTGTATTCCGGGATACCGGGCGTGCTGACAGCCGGCATCCCGCAGCCAGCCGACATGAAGTTTCTCAGCCCATTTTCGCTTTTCTGGAGGTTTGACAACACACCGGCTGCCGTGACAATGAAGGACTACTGGGTAAAGGGCAGCCCATATATCAAGACGGCAGAAGGCGAGCCCAGGCTGCTTCTCGTCGCTGTTGACGTGCAAGATTGCACCACTGCTGTCACCTTTGACAGCTATCCGAAAAAGGGCGGCACGCGCTTTTCAGAGTACGGCGGCGACAAGGCAAGGCATGTCATTGAATACGAAGGGATTGCCATAGACCATGTCCTTGCAAGCATGTCCACCAACCAGCGATATGAATTTCCCGGCATGAAGACGACAGACGGGCAGGAGAGATATTTCTGGGACGGCGCGTACCTCAACAATACCCCTCTCAGGGAAGTGCTGCAGCTGCACAGGGACTACTGGAGCAAGGTGCGCCCCGGAGACGACGTGCCGGACCTTGAAGTGTACATCGTCAACCTTTACCCTTCGCTTGAAGCAGAGGTTCCGCAAGAGCCGGATTCAATTCAGGACAGGGAGACCGACATAAAGTTCCACGACAGGACAAAGTACGACTTGAAGGTTGCAGAATTCGCCACGGACTATATCGATCTCGTCAACGAGCTGGTGCAGCTGGCTAAAGACAACAAATTGTCAGAAAAGGCCAAGGCAATCCTTGACAGGCCGGCGAAAAGCAAAAAGCGCGACGGGACACCAAGAAAATACAGCGACTTGCTAGAGGGCCGGTTTGCGATAGAAAGGGCGGTTTACGTGGAAAGGGAAGACGACAGGGACACCATTTTTGGCAAGGCGTTTGATTTTTCCGGCTCTACAATAACCTCCTTGTTTGAGAAAGGCGAGGCTGCAGGGAGCAAGGCGTACGAGCGCGCAGTTGGCTGAAATACGACCAAAACATTTTAATTGGTTTTATAAAAGTCGGATCACGTGCGCCCGGGTAGTATAGAGATACCTGGTGCTTCTGAGTGAAAAGCCAGAATCGTACAATCCGGTCCAGTATGGGGGACTGTCACTCCCTTGACCCGGGTTCGAATCCCGGCCCGGGCGCTTTACAATTTTAGTGATCAATAAAAAAGGGGGGCAGGCTGCCCATCTACCTTTTTTCGCCTGCCGGAACGTGCGCCACTTCAAGCGAGCCAAAGGCAGAGCTAAAAGCCGCCTGGTAGATGGCCCAAGTCGCTGGGACTGGTTTTACCACTCTGGCGGTGCCTTCAACTTCTATGCACCTTGAGGTAGTTACTGACGATCCATCTTCCGCAAACGCCTTGACGCCCAGCTCAAAGTAGAACTTTTCGCTTGTCTCCGGCCGCAGCGTGATGGTGGCTCCCTCGATTGTGTACCCGACGGCTACTCCTTCCAAGTTGACCGATCCGACGCTGCTTGCAAGCTCGGTCCTGTTGATGGACCATTGGTACTTTGAAGGATGGAGGTTCTCTACAACCGCCCTGAACCTGCCGACCTTTGAGCGGCGCCGGATGACTGGCGCATGCCATGTCCCTGGAGAAGCCGTGTCTGCCTTTGGCCGATCCTCGCAGGTTGGCAGGCGCGCTTGAGCCATTACCGATCTATTCATCATGGCTGAGGATGCCTGCTGCGCAGTCAGTGCCATAGGAGTGAACCGCGCTCTTTCCGGGTCAATGTCCACGCCGACGATTTCTGATCCTGGCGTTATGCCAAGCCCGAATTGTTCGACCTTGAACTCGCCTACTATGCGGACCCTCGGGATCGGCTTTTCAAACGTCCTGTACCTTATTCTGATCAGGTCTTCTTTCACTTCCACCACCTGTATGACTGCGAACCTCTGCTCGCTGGTCTGTACAGCGTACACAAGCATGGTAGGAATGTATATTGTCGGGAAGGTTACCCAAGGCAGGCTCGGAAACGGGAATATGACTGCAAGCTCTGTGTCAGGAATCGAGACCGGCGAATTGTAGTCTAGCCCATACAGCGCATGGCGTGGAAGGTCAAACGTGGACCGGCCAGTCCTTGCAAGCCTCGAACAGCACAGCGTCCTGAGCCGCCTGCTCGGAGGGTTGCCCTCGCTCGCCACTTCAAGCGCCATGTCGGCGCTTGCAAGGGTAGAGTCGCCCACGCTTCCGTTGTCGAGGTCGAACCACTGGCCGTTCTGGACAGTGATGACGCCTTCTGACTTGACTGGCGCTTCCGTCTTGACCACGACATCAGAGCTGATGACGATGTCGTCGATGTGGACTTGCTGGAAGATTATGTTGAGCCCGACGGCTTCCACGTCTACGTTGAGGTTGAGCTGCCTGAGAACCTCGCCTATCCTGTGCGCCACGTCGTTTATGAGGCCGTCAAGCTGTTGCTCGACTATCCACAGGATCAGTGGCACAAGTATCGCGCCGACTATGGCCCCAATGACTCCTGCTATTATGCCGCCTATTATGGCTCCGACCACCGCGGCGGCCAGGTACACCCACCACTCGAGATCCACGTCAACTTCCGGGTCGTTGATGTTGGATCGCAGGATAAGCCTGCCGTCCTCTATCCGCATCTCTATGCTGCCGCTCACTCTGCCGGTGGCGTGCCAGCCCGTGTCAGACGCCGATACCGCAGCGCTTATGTCGATGACTCCGTCTGCAAGGCTGAGCTCAAGCGCCGTAAGCCGCGGGTTGTGGTCCCCGGGCAGAGATATCGACCTGTTGAGCTTGCAGGGAGCGTCAAAGGACGACTCTGGCGTGCCAAGGGCAGCCGCCAGCTGCGGCCGTATTATTCTGCAGATCCAGTCAAAGCTGATCCCGATTGCTCCCCTGTCGCCATCCGGCACAAAGCTGGCGGCAAAACTGCCCGCGCTCCCCGGCGACCCTCCGCCAAACGTGAGCAGTATTGCAGAAGCATCGTGATCGCTTGGCGACACGTCATCGATTATGCGGTTGTCTGCCCTTGCAATTACGGTAGGCGAAGTCGTGCCGCGCTGAACCGGGATTGGCACGAGCGGGATCGTGCCGATGTTGTTGAGCGCCCATGTCAGGGCACCGTTGGTGTCGTTGATAGGCCCGAGCCGGACGTTGGTAAAGAGCAGGCCAGATGGAGAAAGGTTGACTCTGACAAGGTCTATTTCGCTTGATGCAATGGACGTTCTGTTTACGTCTATTTTCGCGACAAACCTCATGGACCCTATTGACCCGCCTTCACCGAGTGCTACCCTGACGTCGACGACATCTGAAGTTCCAGCGGGAAGCGAGATATCGTGGGGGACGTCAAAGGAAATGTCTGCCGTAAAGACAGACGGGCACGGCATTGGAGGAAGCCCGAGCCGGGTTATCAAACTGTTGAAAAGATCACACAAAAAGGTCCCAGAGTCGAAAATGCCGCTCAGTATGTCCTTGTAGGCTTGCTCTGAGAACTCGATAACAAGGTCAAACCCGTTGAGCTGCGAACCCGTCATTTTCTTGCAACCTCCTTGTCAGAGGCGCTTCCAACTATGGACACCCGGACTTTTGCGTTGAGCATTTTTCCAGTGGGCAGGCAAAACGTTCTAGGCTTTAGAAAATTCGGGTGCGAAGAAACGGCCTTCAGCCTGGCGCGCACTTGGCTGTCAACTGGCACTCCGATCGTGGCAAGCACCGACGCCGGATCCGTCACAAACTTTGCGGCAAGCTCTGGCTTTTCCTTGAATGCGGCCAAAACCTTCGGCTCGTATTTCCGTAATTCGATAAGCGCCTTTTGCAGGTCCGGGGGAACCCTCGCAAGCATGTCTTTGACGCCGGCCGGGATATTGCCTTCAATGTCTGGAGTTTTGTTAAAGTTACCGCAGTTATCTTTCATAGTCCCCCTAAATGGACCAATTATATAAATAATAACGAAGAATGAATACAGAAGCCATAAATACCCATTATAGAGCACTTGTTTTTTCTAAACAATTTGCAAGTGATTGGCAGGAAACGCCTACAAATAGACTAATTTACAGATATGCATTTCCTAATCAGCTTCTAGTTGTGTTATAT
>JAJPDY010000057.1 GCA_023252395.1 Nitrososphaera sp.
GGGACCTGCTCCTTTATTATCTCGACAAACCGGTTCTTTGGAGGCTCGAAAAAGTACTCGACTTGCTGCGCGGCTTTTAGCGGCATGTCGCCTAGCTTTTCAATGATGTAGAAGTATTCCCGCCTTGCAAGCCACACCACCTTGTGGTGGGAGCGCCAGCACGTCGGGTACTGGTGCTTTATCTTGCCCAGCTTTACTGAAGCGCCGGCCTCCTTCATTGCCTGCGCGACTTTCATGTCGGCATCGCGTACAAAGAGGTCCTTGAACGCGCCAGCCTTTTCGGTGAAAATCACCCTGTCGTCTATTGGCACAAAGATCGGCACGTTTCTCTTTGCTGCAATCTCAAAGTCCTCTTCGCCGTTTGCCGGCGACAGGTGCACTAGGCCGCTGCCAGTGGCAATGTCTACGAAATCCTCTGCCACCACGAAATGAATAGAGCCGGATTTTGCCAGCTCGTCAAGGCCCGGTATCATGTGCAATAACGGATGTATGTAGTGCCTGCCGTCAAGCTCGCTCCCCTTGACTGTCTTTTCAACAGAATAATCCTCAATTCGCAGTTCTTTCATCAGCTCCTGCATCCTGTCTGCACCCACAATCCATCTTTCGCCGTTGGCGCGCACATAGTTGTACTCGGCCTTTGGGTTTGAGCCGACCATTTCATCTGTAACTATTGTAAACGGCATCGTGGTCCAGACTATCAGGTACGCGTCCTCGTCTGCCAGCTTTACCTTGTAGTAGAACGACGGGTCTTCGACATTTTCGTAGCCTTGGTTCACCTCGGCATTGCTAAGTGAAGTCTGGCACGACGGGCAGTATGCCACCACCCGGAACCATTCCCGCAGTATGTTGTTCTCCCACGCCTTTTTCAGGTACTGCCATTCCCGCTCGATGTACTGGTCTTTGAATGTCCAGTACGCCTTTTCGTAGTTGAACGACATGCCGAGCATCTTGTCCGCCGCGACCCACTTTTCGTTGTTGGCGTGGATCATCTTTTTGCAGGTTTCAACGATTTTTTCAATGCCGACTTTGTTGATGTTGTCGGCCTTGCTGCCAGTCAGCCCGAGCTCTTTTTCTGCAGCAAGCTCCACCGGCAGGCCCTGCGTGTCCCAGCCGGCCCGAAATATCACCTTCTTTTTTTGTAAAGTGTGGAACCGGTACCAGAGGTCCTTGATTATCCTGCCCCGGAGGTGGCCGGCATGGGGCTCTCCGTTCATCGTGGGCGGCCCCTCGATGTAGCCGGCAAGCTCTTTGCCTGCCAGCTCGTTTTCAAGGTGAGCCTTCAAGTCAAGATTATCGAGATAATTGCGAACCTCGTTTTCGATCGCCTTGGCGTCGAATTTCGTGTTAAACTCCATCTATGCGAATGTCGATAGCGCGACCTGTGTTTATATTTTTGGCTACCTCAACATCCAATAGGATTATATTTTAAGAAATAGTCGTTAATCTCGAAAAAGTTTGACATTGATAGATGCCTTAAAAGCTGGCAAGAACCCGCCAGACGAGATAAACGTGGTGATAGAGATCCCAAAGGGAAGCAACATAAAGTACGAAATAGACGACGAAACAGGCGCGGTCTTTGTTGACCGAAAGTTGTTCACTGCAATGTTTTACCCGTGCAACTATGGCTTTGTCCCGCAGACAAAGGAAAAGGACGGCGATCCGGTCGACGTCTTGGTGCTAGGCAACGACCCGTTCGTGCCGTCGTCTGTGATAAGGGCAAACCCGGTCGGAGTGCTCATCACTGCTGACGAAGAAGGCGAAGACGCAAAGGTAGTCGCAGTCCCGGTGGCAAAGGTCGACCCGTCGTTTTCAGAAGTCAAGGACATCAGTAGCGTCCCCCAGTACATACAGGACCAGATAAAGCACTTTTTCGAGCACTACAAGGAGCTTGAAAAGGGCAAGTACGTCAAGGTCAAGGGCTGGGAAAACAAAGAGTCGGCAAAGAAAAAGATCGCCGAAGCGATGGAAAGGTACAAAAAAGAATAGCTAGAGCGCCTTGAACTGGTCGCTCCAGCGCATGTAGGCCCTTATCATGTCTACGCTGACTGATGGCTTGCGGATCTTTAGTATCTCCCTGAAATCAGGCGTGCTGACTGGCCTTGGGTTGGTGCCTGCCTCCATCGCCTTGCCGCTTTCAAACAGCTCGTTTACCACGCGCAGCTGCACCGACTGGCAGATGTCCTTGATGTCGCTTGCGCTGTAGCCTTCTGCTATTTTTGCAAGCTCTTCTATCTTGAGCGAGCCTTCGACGTTGAGCGGCCTCGTGTATTGCGAGAAGAGGTTAGTTCTTGACGCGTTGTCAGGCAGGGTGACATAGATGCGCTTTTGGAACCTGCGGAGGAACCCGGCTTCCAAGCTCCATGGCTTGTTGGTAGCGCCAATGACATACAGTTGTGATTCCTTGCTCTTGCCGTTGATGCCGTCCATTTCAGTCAGGAACTGGTTCTTTACCCGGACTTCGCCTCCGACTTCGCTGTTCCGCGTCCCAAGGAGCGAGTCGATTTCGTCAATGAACAACAGCACCGGCACGCCCTCGCTTTCGTTCAGGTTGCGCGCCATCTTGAACAGCTTTGAAATGTTCTTTTCAGCCTCGCCCAGCCACTTGCTCATCATTGAAGCGGCGTCCACGTTTATGAAATAGCCGTCGATTTCAGCTGCAGCGGCTGCCGCAAGCAGGGTCTTGCCGCATCCCGGCGGCCCATAGAGCAGTATCCCGCGCGGCCATCCTAGCGGGAAGAGGTCGGCGCGCTTCATCGGGTAGACGATAGACTCGCGGATCGCCCTCTTTGCGTCTTCAAGCCCAATAACTTCATTCCAGCTCACGTTTGGCTTTTCTTTCATCACCAGATCGTCAAAGTCGGCTTTCAGCGTCTCGACGTTGTTTGATTTGGCTGTCCCGGATGACGCAGGCTTGGCTCCGTGGCCGTTTGAAGGCTCTTGCTTGCTGTTGTCTATCGAGGAAGGCGCGGGCCGCTCTTCTTCCTCAAGGCCGTGGGACATCTGGAGTGCCTTGATGCGGTTCTGGTATGCGTTTGCCCTCTCCATGTAGACTTTGTTTAGCTTGTAATCAGGGTAGATCTGGACCAGCTTCACCAGCGCCTCGATTGCGCGCTGGTAAGACTGAATCGCCATTCCCCGTGACCCTTGAGAATCCAGCCTGATTGCCTCGGCTGCGTACTTGCTAGCGCTATTTTCTAGTTCCTGTGGTGCGAGACTCATATAATTACAGTACCAGCCAGAATTGCGTTCCTTCTTTGAATTACTTGTGTGTAAATCTATGTTGCCTAGCAAACAAAATAATTTGCACCTATATCGCGACTCCTTCCGGCTCCTCCACCTTTTCCTCTACCGGGGCAGGCGCTTGCCTCTTTGCCTCGACACTTGCCGCTGCAAGCGCGGCTGTGGCCTTTTCGCTTGCGATGGCTGCCGACACTTGTGCAAGTATCTCCGGCTCTATTTCCTGCCGAAGCTCGGCGGGTAATCCGACAGACACCTTGGCGATGGCGTCTTGCATCTCCTCCAAAGCAGCTTCGGCCACCGGGACAAGCTGCTCCATGTCGTCCTTTATGTCGCTGACAGACGCCGCGGCGCTGTCCATTATCATGATGAATTCTTCCAAAAAGCGCGCCGACTCTATCTTTTCAGACATCTCGTTCAGTATCAGCTCGCCGTTTTTTACAAGCTCTAGGACTCGGGATAGCTCCTTGTAGCTTCCGCTGTCGCCGCCATCTTCTTTTAGAAGAAAGTCTGCCCGGGACTCGAGCCTTGAGCGCAGCATGCTCATCGCGTAGGCGTTTCGCTGGAGGCTGGCAAGCGCAGCGCTCGCTCGCTCCTTGATAGTCGCGTTTTTCTTGAATAGCACGCTATACTGCTGCGGGTGTGTAAAAATGACGAAAAACTGCACAGTCAAAAGTTATTGTGCAGTTTGCCTATCATAGCTTGCCTAGCCGGCCCAGCCACGAAGCCGGGCTAGGCAAGTTTTGACGGTATGACCGGCAAGTCGGGGACGCCGGGGAACTCTTCTCTCATCTTTTGCTCCACTGTCAGCGATGCTTCGTCAATGAGGCGGACGGCCTCTTCGTTTGCAGTCTCAAAGTTGATAGTGTAACCGCCCACCTGGCCGGCGTCGACCAGTATGCCGCTCAAAAGCTCGGAGATGATGCCAAGCTCCTCTTCCATCTCTGGCACGTGCGGAGTCAGAGACGACCTCAGGTTCTTGACCACTGCCATAGCGGGGCTCAGAACTATCACAAGATCGCCAAAGTCAGAGACTGAAGACAACCTTGCCACCAGCTTTTCAAGCGTGACTCTTGAGACTGACACTACGCGCGAGACCTGCCTTGCCCTTGCAAGGTCTGACGAGAGCACCGTCGAGTACTGGACGTTGTTCTCCTTTATCGAAGCCACCAGCTTGCCAAAGGCGTCGTCGTCTTTTTCCTTGAGCGCCCTGTGGAGCTCCTCAAGGCGCGAAACTTGTACCTGTATCTTTTTTTGCACTGCGTCAAGCCTTGGCTTTAAGGGGCCTCCCGGCTTTGCGTGCGGCGAAACGTCGTTATTGTTATTTTCGTCATTGAGTATTGACTCGGACTTTACCCACCGCGAATTCATACTGCCATTGCATTGGGCACTTCAAATAATACCTTCCATGTGCCGGAACGTTTTGTAACTGCGGTAACAAGAGCCGGCGGTAACAGCTTGACATTTTTTTGAACTTTGACGCAATCTATTTGACCCACCGTTTTACTTTCACTTTCCATTTGTTGAAACTGTATGCTCAATGACAGTAATAGCGACCTTCCAGGCAGCCTTGAAGAATTTGGGCTGTCAAAATATGAGGCAAGGGCTTACCTTACGATGATAGGCAAGGGCTCGCTTGCAGCAAGCGAAATCGCGTACTATGCGAACCTGCCGCGCACAAAGATATACCAGACGGTGAAAAAGCTCGAGAAGAAGAGGCTTGCAGTAATATCGAAGCAAAAGCCGCTTATATGCAGCGCGATCCCGCCGGAGGAAGCCTTCTCCGAGATCGTCAACCTGCACGAGCGCAGGGTGAAGAACATGAAGAAAATAGTCGACAGGTTGCAAAAGATAAACGATGAAGGCCAGCGGCCAAAGGGCTCGGAGGAGAGGCGCTACTTTATACTGGATGCAAATTCCGCGCTTGAAAAAATAGGCAACCTGATAGCGAACTCGCGCTCGTCGATCACCGCGACTTTAGACCCGTGGGGCCTTCGGCTGCTCTCACAGTGCAGGCCGTCGCTTGTGCGGGCAGTAACAAACGACGTGCAGGTCAGGCTGGTGCTCGGGGCACAGTGCATCGTTAGCGAAGGCATTTTGTCATTGCCGGAAGGGATCGAGCTGAGGGTGACTGACGGCGCGCCGCCAAACCTTATCATTATAGATTCTACTCACATGGTGTCTGTCGATAGCAGCAACGGCAAGGCCGCGCTCTTTACGTCTGTAGACTCATTTGGCGCCCTCCAGTCCAAGAACTTTGAAGAGGCATGGAGCAAGGCAGGCGAAATAAAGCCGCTTCTTGGAGCAGAGCCGGCGCTGGCAATGAAGGCAATAGAGCTTGCAAGGATAGTGGAGAATGGGCTGTCCGCGCGGATGCTAGAATACGCGGTCAATTCTGCAGAGGTGCCGGCAGAGCTTGTCGACTTGATGGAAGAGAAATACAACTTCAAGATGGCAGGCATGGGCGCGATAGAAGTCATGAGCCTTGTCGACTCGGCGCTCAAGCTAAGCTGCCTAGGAGGATTGAAGCACGACAGGAACAACAACATTGTTAGCCTTCAGTCAAAGGTGGACAGCAAGCACGTTCTGCCTTGGGCGCTAGTTCTGGCTTCATACTTTAAGCGCGCCGGCAACGAGCCGAGGATAATGCAGCAGAGCCGCCAGGCAGGCGCGCAGCTCGTGCACCTTCGGCTGGCAAAACCCATATCATAAAATAGCCACAAGTAGCAATAGCATCCAGTGCGCGCAATCACGGTAATTGCCATAATTGCAGCAATAGCGGTCGGGTCTACCGCCACTCTGTACTTTTATCCCTTCATCCTGGATGGAACAGAAGAGCAACAGCAGGATCTTATGGTTGGAGGAGCTACCCCGAGCAACAACGGCTATCGACAGGTCAACGTGACGGTAAACGGAGTCGAGCTGGTTGCAGACATTGCGGCAAACAATACTCAGAGGACAAAGGGGCTTTCAGTCAAGGATCATCTGGAGGAGAACGAGGCGATGCTGTTTGTATTTCCTACCGCGCGCGAGCAAGGGTTCTGGATGAGTGGCATGAAGTTCCCAATTGACATAATATGGATGGATTCCAACAAGACCGTGGTGCACATCGAGCACTCGCTGGAGCCATGCCCAGATGAATTCCATTGCCCGGTCTACAGACCTGGCGCAGACTCGCTTTACGTGCTTGAAACGGTGGCAGGCTTTGCAGACAGGCACGGAGTCACCGAAGGGACAAAGATGCAGTTCGATTTTTCATAACGCGACTACGCAAAAAGACCTACTAGCGCGGCTACTACAGTGATCCCTAATGCAACAAAGATGGCTGCCTTTAAGCTCATAGAATGTAAACGCCCTTACCGGAGCACGCCTTTTAAGGTTCCGATTTAGGGAGCAAAGGGAAATGGCCGGATGTTTTTGTGGCCTACTTTTTGCTGGTGCTCTTCGACATCAGATTTGAATAGAAAGACTGCGGTGCAGTCGTGGCACACGTAAATGTTGTCGATCTGCTCGGACAAGCTTCTCTACACCGGCTTACCATCGCTTATAAAGAAGATAGATGTTGACGCGGGGCAAAATTATATTAGAAAATTCGGTCCTGCGCCCGCATCTTTGCCGGCGATTAGCTGGCAGAGCCCTTGATCCTCTTCATTGCCACGTCAAAGTTGTTCAATGGCACTATCTTGACCGTGTTAAAGGCAGAGATTCCTGATTCTATGCACATCGTCTCGATATCATGGGCGCTGTCTGCCTCCAAGATTATAACCCACTGGTGCTCAAGCACCGACATGTAGAACCCAATGATTTTGCTGATGTTGTGCTTTGCAGTCGCCATCTTGATCTTGTCGTCAATCTGCACAAATGTCTCTCTGCTTTGCTTGTTGTTCAGTGGGCAAGACTCAGGGTTGTGGTACGCAAAGACTCCAAATAGCTGGGCCATATTGCAAGGAAATGAAAGTAGATTTAAAAACTTAGTTCCATAGGCCAGCTGC
>JAJPDY010000058.1 GCA_023252395.1 Nitrososphaera sp.
GCGCGTTTTCCTCAAGCACGCTTGTCACTTCGCGCTTTTCTTCCTCGCCTATCCAGGGCTTGTTGATTGGAATCATGTTCGATGATACTGTATGCGTGGTCAACATCTTATCATATAGCGTTTTTGCTTATAACGGGTCTCATGATAGAACCAAAAATTATCTCCTGTTGATTCTTCAGGTGTTGTAAACAGTTGTTGATTTTCGGTAGGTCATGCTATGACCCCGCCAAACTGAGGGTAGTGTTCGGTTCTTGGTTGTCTTACACTGGTTGGTGTAATGCGCTTACCTGAAGCCCATGGCCCAGAAAATCTGGGGTCTTGCAACCTTCATTATCAGAAGAGCCGCTGGAAGAAGAAATTTGGTAAAGTCATAGTAATGGATGACCGTGAGTATGGGGTCATGGATTATGACGTCAACAATCAGAATAGACCCAATTAAGCCCAGAAATAGCACAACCACGGTAGCTATGGCCTTGTTAAATCCAAATATTGGAAACGCAAGGCCAAGCCCTGCCACAAGAAAAACAGTATGGACTATAACGCCAGTGTTGAAATCTACCTGAATGCATGGCTCGACGCACAATGCGTATCGCTTGAATGTTCCGTTATAGTAACTCCAGAGATTCGAAATGCTTGCTAGTGCTATTATCAAAATTAGTGCCCAGAGGAAATAATTCCTCCTGATTCCTTCCAAAGTTGCTTCTCGTTATAGCTGCAGCTTTTAAGAGCTGTTGTACGTCAGTTTCTAGCCAGACATTGCCCTCTCAAGCAATTCTTTCCATCCTAGTGCTTTCAGACCTGCCTGATTGGGTGTCTTTCCCTCTAATGCCATGTGTGGTTTGACGAAATTGTAAAGCACGAACAGTCTTTAGTATCCTTGTCCGAGCGTGTCAGATGTCCATTTTTGTATCTAATATTTGACAATTAGTACGTATGTTGTCTGTTGATAGAGTTTCACTCTGGTAGTCTCCTATATACAGACATTGCATAATCGCTTTTAATTCATGTACTTTGTTCTAGCAAGATGAACGGAAAAAAAGTTCTCATTATTGGATTGGGACAGATCGGCTACAGCAATGCCGAATACATGACCATGAGGGGCCTTGCAGTGGATGGCTATGACATCAGCGACAAGGCAGTGGAGCGAGCTATTGCTGATGAAGTGATAAGAAAAAAGGCAACAAGTTTTGCCGGCTATGACTATTACATCATTTGCATTTCTACCCACAGTCCAGACGATATGTTTGAGCCCTACCTAGACGGGCTCTTTGAAATAACAAAAAAGCTGTCATACGAAGCCAAGGCCGGCGCCCTTGTTGGAATAGACAGCACGGTGACTCGGGGGACATCGGAAAAAATAATCAGGATGCTCAGACACAGGTTGCATGTTGCCCATGTGCCACACAGGTTCTACATTAACGAAAAGCACGATCACGGCGTGCGGCAGACCCGGGTTCTTGGAGGCTGCGACATCTGCTGCGTGGAAAAGGCCCAGCAGTTCTACAATGAAATTCTGGACATACCCGTGCATATCGTGAATTCTGTCGAAGTTGCCGAGCTATGCAAGATAGTTGAAAACTCGTACAGGTTCATGGAAATCGCGTTTGCAGAAGAGTTGCGGATGTTCTGCGATCGCTCCGGCATCAGCTTTGAGGAGCTCCGCTCTGCGGTCAACACAAAATGGAACATCAAGGTGCTTGAAGCCAAGGAAGGCATAGGCGGCCACTGCCTGCCAAAGGACAGCCAGATGTTCTTGAACCTGCTCAAAAACGTGCTTGACATAAGCATAATCGAAGCGGCTAAAAAAGTAGACGAGCAATACCGGTTCCACTTAAGCCATCAAGCGGAAAAAGTCCTCCTGTCCACGAACTAGAGACAATCAATATGAAACTGGCACATCTTGGGGCGCTATCCACCGGCACGGTAATAGTGGTCGGGCTGGCATTGATAGTCCCTGCTTTTATGGGAAATGGCACCGAAGCGAACAGAGGAACCTCTATCCTTCTTTCTTTTGACATCCTTGGAAACGATGATGTCTCAGGATGGTGCAGCGACCTCGCGTCCGTCCTTGCAAGGCACCAGATAAAAGCTGCAGTCTTTATGAGCGGCAAGACAGCACAGGCAAACCCTGAATGCGTAACTTCATTTCCATCAAGCGTCGATATTGGTAGCCGGACGTACAGTTACGTAGACCTGACAAAAACTGACTATACTACAGCGCTTGATGAAGTCCGGAATGGCAAGGTAGCGCTGGACGAAACAGGCAAGATAAACTCTCGATTGTTCAAGGCACCTTACGGCTCGACTGACCAGAATATCTACTCGCTGCTCAGCCGCTCAGGCATCCTTGCAGACTTTTCGTACGCCAGCCAGTATAACAAGTTTGAAGACGGCCAGTTTGTAAAATACAACCTGACGAGCTTTGCCGGGGACAATGACGGACAAGAGCAGTTCTTTGCGCTGATCTCCAATCCATCTTCTGCTATGACCACAGTTACCATGAACTTTGACAGCTCGATGCAAATAGAGAATATAGACGAGTTCATCTCAAGGCTTGAATCCCTGCATGAAGACCGTATACACGTTGTCAGCGCTTCAGATCTGGCGGGCATTGACCTTACCATCAGGGAGGGCGAGCCAGCTTGACACCGGGAGCAGGAAAAGACAACGCCGGCGAAAAGCTGCAAGCGCTGGAGCAAAAATTCAGTATACACCGGAAATGCGCCCAGGCAGTGTCTCCGGATGGGCGGATAATCATCAGCAGGAAGGGCTGGTACGTAAGGATCGCCACGCTTGCGGCAATGATCCTTATGGCCTCCTACCACATCTACTTGGGGCTAATGCTCCACGACATGCTTGTAGTCTATGCCACGCTTGTCATGGTCCATTCAATACTCGTACTTTCTGTTGGGTGGTTCTTTTACCGCAATCCCGCAAAGGGCAAGGCAGGAAACGAGCTCGTATCGGTAATAATTCCGGCGTACAACCAAGAGGGAATGATTGAAGTCGTTATAGACGCCATTTTTAGGTCCACCTACCCCAACATCGAAGTGATTGCAGTGAATGACGGGAGCAAGGATGGCACTAAAGACATCCTCAATTTGCTTGCGAAAAAGCATCCATCTCTCAAGGTCATCCACAAGAAAAACGAAGGCAAGCGAAAGGCAGTTGCAACAGGTTTCTATGTTGCCAAAGGAAAATACGTCATCCTCATAGACTCGGATAGCGTCGTGGACGAAAACGCCATAACAGAGTTCATGAAGGCGTTCAATTCAAACCCAATGATTGGCGCAGTGGTAGGTCAGGCAAAAGTGTGGAACGCCAACAAGAACATGCTGACAAAGTGCCAGGACGCCTGGTACGACTATGCCTTTAACATTTACAAGATATGCGAAAGCTCGTTTGGCAACGTCACCTGTTGCTCTGGCTGCCTTGCAGGCTACAAGCGGGAAGCAATAGCCGACTTTATCCCGTACTGGGCCGCGTCCAAGATACAGTACAGCGACGATAGGGCCCTGACAAATTTTGCGATAGGGAGCGCCGACTTCAAGAAGTCATTTTCACCACTCGTCGAGAAGCTTGCAGAATCCATGTCAAAATATGATGATTCCGAAGACCGCATGCTGACTGTGCAGTCGCTCATTGAATGGAAAGCAGTTTACGTTGCATCGGCCATTGTCTACACCGATGTGCCGGAGAAGCTGAAAGGGTACCTCAGGCAGCAGCAGAGGTGGAAAAAAGGGTACATACGATCAAACTTTTTTGCCAGCGTATTTTTCTGGAGAAAGAACCCACTCATGTCGCTGATATTCTATACAGATTTCATGACTACCTTTACGCTGCCGCTAATAATATTCACTGTGCTGTTCTATGAGCCCTTCATACTCGGGCAATACTGGAGCCCCGTAATATTTCTGGCAGGGTTATTTCTGATGGGGTTGTCTCAGGGATTGGACTACAAATTCAGGGATAAAACGTCAACAAACTGGATGTACAAGCCGCTGATGAACCTGATGTCAGTTTTCGTGTTGTCGTGGCTGCTGTTCCCAAGCCTATGGACACTGAAAAAGAACGAGTGGTTGACAAGGTGAGAATGTGCAACTTTCTGTAAAGTGCAGGTATTGCGATATCTTGCTTGCAGGAAAGAATCAGTTCATGGGCCACATGCTCCATAACCACGAACTTGATTACGAGCGCCTAGAAGTGGCGTGGAAATCAATTACTGCAATGACATGTGGGATAGACAGCAGGAAAATGCTGCAAGTGGAGGCTCGCTAGACAATGGCTCGCGCGATAACATCATCTATGAAGCTGGGCTGGACCCTGACCAAGTCGAAAAAGGCAGCAGGCTTGGCAATGATATCGATGCTCTTTATCGCAGTTACCAGTGCCATTCCGCTGTCGTGGCAACCGGCGTATGCTGCGACATCTTCTGACAACAATGATCCATGCAACTGCGTCATATTCCGGATAGACGACATACAGGACTATTTTGACAACCGTGCGCAAGTAGCCGTCTTTGATTTATTCCTAAAGGAAGACGAGAGCCTGTCGGCTGGCGTCATAATGAACGATATAGGGGCAGACCAAGCAATCACGGATAAATTGATCGAGGGCCGCGACAGGGGATTGTTTGAATTGAGCATACATGGCTGGGACCACGTGGATTATTCCAAGCTGACTGAAGAAGAGCAAGAGGACACGATGATAATGGCAAACGAAAAGATGCAAAAATTATTCGATACCACTGCGTCAATGTTCATTCCGCCTTTCAACACTTTCAACGATGACACGATAAAAGCCATGACGCAGACCAAACTGAGAATACTGAGTTCAAGCACCACTGAAGACAAGCGTGTCAGCGACTACTTTGTAGCAAATGGAGAAGGTCGCTTGGATGATGGCCGCATAATATACCACATGCCAGAGGTTACCACATTTGGTGTAGTGGAAGGCGAGCAGTGGATCCGGATTCCAAACGAGGAAATAATCAAAGCTGTCGACAATAGCATGGCAAAATACGGATACGCTGTCGTATTATTGCATCCGCAGAACTTTGTCGTAGTACAAGATGGCAAGCCTACTCAAGATGTTGACTATGATGCAATTGACGACCTTGCGCGGCTTGTCAAGCTATTTGCGGCAAACTATAAAATCTCAACTTTCGAGAAGGTAGTTGAATCGGAACCCCGGTTGTTCACTTTGACATCGTCGCTTGACGGCAAAAGCTATACCATCACCGGCAAGTCTGCGGATGTAAAGATGTCGTCTTTTGAGATTAATCCAAACAAGTCAGTCAAGATAAACACTGAAGGTCAAGGCGAGCTGGAGTTGACGCTGCCAAAAAGCATGATAGGAGACATTATTTCAATTACAACTGACAATCAACGCAAAATTCAATTCGATACAGCAAATAGTGACAGCGCGTCTTTAGCCGTTACATTAACAGTGCCTTCAGAAACAAAATTTGTAGAGATGGCAGGAACCCGCGTGGTGCCAGAATATCCCATGTTTGCAATAATGCTTTTTGGAATCTGTGTAAGCATCGCTGTAATAATACTGCCAAGGCTGGTCAAGCACAATTATTTTCAGTACTTGTGAAATCTTAGACGATCTGAATAATAACAAGGATTGACATGTCTCGTTATGGTCAACAGAACCAGGCTTGCTCTCCGCTCCTCCCATGAAACAGATCTAAAGAATATGCTCTTTCACTGCGACAACCTAGAGTGCATCGACTACCTGATTGCAAATGGCTTTGAAAATAAAGTCGATCTGGTGTACATTGACCCGCCCTTTCTGAGTGGCGAGCGCTACTTTCACCGGATAGACAACGACAGCAGCCTTGCGTTTGAAGACCTTTGGAAGCAGAGCAAGTATCTGGAGATGATGTACGCGCGCCTTGTCGGAATACGCAAGCTCTTGTCATCTGCCGGCTCGCTCTTTATTCATCTGGACTGGCACGCCGTACATTACGTCAAGATAATGATGGATAGGATTTTCGGTCCGGAAAATTTCAGAAACGAGATCATTGTAAAGCGCGGCCGCAGGAAAAATCTGCAGTACCAGTTTGACTCAATAGACAAGATGCACGCTGCTTATGATTCGATACTGTGGTACTCCAAATCTTCAGACGCGAAATTTTCCCTGCCCCTTGCAGAGCACCGCTCTGAGGCAAAGTGGATGGGCTTTTGGAGTAATGTCAACAGACCAACGATGCGCTATGAAATTTTCGATTTCACACCCGCAAGAGGGCAGTGGAAGTGGGCAAAAGAAAGGGCGCTAAAGGCTATTGGCAATTATCGCTTGTATGAAGAAAAATTTTCTCAAATGACGCTTGAAGAGTACTGGGAGGCGACAGGCAAAAAACTGGAATTTATCCGCAAGCGTGCCAGCGTGAAATACGCGGAATACTGGATCCCGCCAAAGACCCACCGGATAATCGACAACGTCTGGCTTGACATCGAGGCGTACAACTATTCTACAGGCTACGGCACAGAAAAGCACGCCGAGCTCTTGGAGCGGATAATTGGGCAGTTCTCTAAAGAAGGCAGCCTTGTGGCTGACTTTTTCTGTGGCTCTGGCACAACGCTTGCTACTGCAAGCAAACTTTCCAGAAAATGGATCGGCTGCGATTCGTCGCCGGCGGCAATGGCAGTGACAAAAAAGAGGCTCGGCAGCGCAAATTTCGAGGTTATCAACATTAATTAAACAGATGCGCGGTAAATCCGCCGTGAGCAGCGTCCAAAAGCCTGCCGACTATGAAGTCCTGCTAAAGAGGTTGCAGGACAAGCTGGGCAACACTGCCAAGAAGGCAAGGTCAAGGCTTGAAATTCCTGCCCCTCAGATAATCTGGGTAGGCAAGAACACCATCTTCCGCAACTTTATGGAGTTCCCAAAAGCATTGCGTAGGGATCCGGAAAAGTTCCTGCTCTACCTCAACAAAGAGCTTGCTTCTGCCGGATACATTGCTGGCGAGCGCGTGATATTCCTTGGACGCAAGACGCCTTCGTCGTTTGGCGCGCTAATCGACCGCTACGTCAAAGATTATGTCCAGTGCCCGGTATGCGGAAGCCCGGATACTCATACTGAAAAGAACAAGAAAGTGGCGTTTTTGATCTGCGAAGCATGCGGAGCAAAATCGTCGATAAAGGGCAACTACGC
>JAJPDY010000002.1 GCA_023252395.1 Nitrososphaera sp.
TGATCTTCTCTAACGACCAGCTAGTTGGAATAGATGATGTTGACGACGATGGAAGCATTGAAGCCAAGATCCCAGAGCCTCAAGCAGGCAGCAGTAACGGCACAAGCACTGCGAGCGCGAGCACTGACCTTCGATTTGTAGAAAGTGGCACTCTCCGGAGTGGAACCTTCTCTTTTGATGGCCAGACACTGACGTCCGCAGAACAAGGCGACATACAGGCAGAAGGAAGCGGAAATCAAACATCGACCTCTTCAGCTGGCAATGCAACCTCCACTGGCAACGCGACTACTACAGGCAACAGCACCAGTAGCGCGACCAACAGCACCGGCAACTATACAACAATGCAATAACTTATGTTATTGCCATCTCTCCTTTCTTTTTTGATAAAGGAAAAAGTTAATTCCTGCTATTCTTAAATTCATAAAATGGCAAGCAAGATCAAGTGTTCTCACATCCTCGTGCAAAAGCAGAGCGAAGCTCTGGCAGTTCTTGAACGGCTAAAAAAAGGCGAAAGCTTCTCCAACCTTGCAAAAGAATTGTCGATTGACAAGGGAAGCGGAAAAAGAGGGGGCGACCTCGGGTACTTTGGCCGCGGCATGATGGTCAAGCCGTTTGAAGACGCCGCATTCAAGCTGGAAAAAGGCCAGATGTCAGAGCCAGTCAAGACAGAGTTTGGCTACCATATTATCAAGAGGCTGGATTGATTGGACGCGTACCTGGAGGAGGAGCTCTATGATTTGTTGACGTACTGCATGCAGAACCCGCAGGCTGCAGATTTTGCAGCAAAACAGGGCCGGGTGCAGGAAATAGGCAGAGAGCTTTATTCCGACGGCGGGGCGGACGCGCTGGAGAACATGTTCTTTTCAATAGAGCACAGGATAAAGGAAGAGATCGGCAGGGATGCCAAGCCCTACCGGGCGTGGTGGAACGGCATCGCAGGCGAATGGAAGTACTGATCACTTTCTTGCCTTGACCAGCACAAACACCGCTACTGCAGCCATGATGCCTCCAAATACCATCAGCACTTGGAACTGGAACCCAAAGATGTCTAGCGTGATGCCGCCTGGCGAATTGGGATAGACAAGCGAATACTCTGCGCCATTCTTTTCCTGCACACTGGAATATCCAGCTATTGTTATTTGGCCGCTCGGCGGGGGAGTGCTGGCGTGGACCTTGAGCTCTGCCCCGTCAATCTTTGCAGTGGCATCCTTTTCGACTGGCAGATAGGTGCCTTCTCGGAAGCTGCTCTCGCCTATCGAATGTATGGACACAGTCCCGCCTTCTCCTGCCTTGAACACTCCGTACCTTTCAAGCTGCTTGCCTGTCACGTCAAACAGGTAGTGCCATGACTTCATTGACAGGCCGAACTTGTCGAAATTCATTATCGGGTCTTCCATTATCTCCTTTGCTTCAGAGCCCAGCAGCTTTTGCGCAAGCTCGGGGTAGAGCAGCTGCACCAGCCCTATAGGCTGATTGATGTTCACAGTTCCGTACTGCTCTGTTTTTACCATGAGCGGCCCCTTGACCACGACGTCGCGCCATTCAAGGTCTACTATCGCCGGCTGGTTGTTCTCTCCAGCTTTTTGAAGCACGTACTTTGTAATGGTCGGCTTGAACTCGATATTGTAGGAAATCTGCGCCATGTCAGGGTAGCCCTTGATAGTTGCAAAGTACCTAAGCGTGGCATTTTCAATCGTCATGGGGCTCTTGTTCTCTGTCAGCAAAGCATTGTTGATAGCCTGTATCACCTTGTCCATCCCGTTTCCCTGCGTGCCATTGAACGTGCCATTAACCGAGAACTCTATTCGCGCATTCTTGCCGTTCAAGAGCTCAGCCAGCGCGCTGCCTTGTGCGTACCTAAGAGTGATGAACCTGACTCCGTCAAACTCGGCATTAGACCTGTCCTTGTCTGGCAGCAAGAGCGCGTCCATCTGGTTTGCATACGCTTGAGTGGAAAATCCGGAGATAAGCAACATCGCTATGGCGGATGACAGAGCTACTGCTTGATTGCTTTTCTTTTGCACATTTTATCATATAGTTAAGCCTTGCCTTATCGCTTGTTTTTCGGTGTTTTTTGTCCCTCTCTCATGCGCTTGTTCACCTGTAGGATTCACTTTCAGGACTCCCTTTCAGAGAGTATGCAACTCATAATAGTTCATTTTGCACATCAATTGTACGACCCCGCACGACCCATTCTCCAACTGGACGGCGCTGCTAAACAGGCCGGTGTATTCGTCTGACAGGAAAAAGATAGGCTTTCTGCGGCAGGTCCTGCCAGAATACATCGTGGTGAAGAAGGGCCTAGTGAATCTCTCCAGCTACCTGATACCAAAGTCGCTTGCCGAGTCTCTTGACAAAAAAGGGATCCGGCTCAGGATCACAGCCTTTGAAGTGCGCCGCAAATATTCCTATTCAAAGATGAAGCGGCTTGCGCTCTATGGCGAGGTGCCAAAATCCGCGGTCCGGGAGCGCATAGTGTATGACCGGCTGCAGACCGTGCGCTACGGCACAACCCGGAACAGGCTCGCCGCCTGCATCGCGTTTATCTCCGGCATTCTGTTCCTGCTGTCCGGCTACCGGGCAAACATCGAGATCTACAACCTGATAAGAGACCAGCTGGTGGTGCACACTGCCCGGGATTTCTGGGTCTACGCGGTAATCCCCGTGGGCTTTCTTGCGCTATTGAGCCAGCTGGGCGGCTTTACCGTCCTGATGGGCGCCGGCCTGTTTGCTGCAAACCGCGTCAACATTGGGAAATTTCTGGTAATGATAGGCACCGGGCAGGGGCTGTTCACCATATTACTCCACCTGCTGCAGGACGCCTTGGCCGGCAGGTGGACCCTTGACAACAACTATGTCACGTGGCTCACGTCGACTGCCGCCGGCCTTGGGATACTGTTTGCCATAGTCGCCTCGTACATGACAAAGGGCAAGGGCGAGAGCCTGTACGTCAAAGTCATCAGGGTGATGCTTCGCCGGCGGAAGAAAGACTAGACGTCGGCGTATACCAGCAGTAATAAATAACATGGACACGTAGTCTGCAATGGTGAGGAAGAATACATACTTCATGTATCATGACAATGGTGGGAGTAATGATTATCCCTGCCTATCCAGAATGACAAAGATCCAGCGCAATTATCAGGACTGACACAGGCTATCTTTATCCTAAAAGCCTTTGAGAACGGTAAATCTGAACAGGAGATTGTACTCATATTCGATGGTGACTTCCAACTGGTAACGATGTGGAAGTCCTTTCTGATTCATAATCAATGGATGGAGCAACCCGATGGCAAATGGATAGTTACAGCCAAAGGGCAGGCATGGGTTGAAACAATCGAATCAAAATTTGCAGAGAGAGAGAGTCATAAATGATTATACAAAAGGTGAGAACCGGGTTGTCACGAAATGCCGCAGCCAAGAGTCAGGGCAATCAATGGTATTCCTGCACGAGATGTAGCTACAACGGTATCTGCGCCGACAGCCTTGTTCAGCAAGTCAAGAGTAAGTTGTGGATCGTAAAGTGTCGTCACTGTGGCGCAAGAATACCTAAAAACAGGTTTGTCGGTATTACCACGCACTGAGAAAGCCTAATTATCGCTTACCGCCTAATCGTTAAGATTAAACTAAGTAAATCTATCACCGATTATCGGGCTTATACGTCGGCGTACATCGAGAACTCGTGCGGGTGCGGCCTGACAGCAAGCTCGACGTGTTCTCTTGATTCGTGCTCTACTATCATGTCGACAGTCTCGCTGTCAAACACCGGCTTTAGGAACGCACTGTCGCTTTCAAGCTCTTCAAATGCTTCTCTCAGGCTGGCTGGCAGCTGCTTTATGCCAAGCTCGCGCCTCCTCTTTGGAGTCATCTTGAAAATGTCTTCGTTGACCGGGTCGCCGATCTCTTTCTTTTTCTTGATGCCGTCAAGGCCCGCTGCCAGCACGGCAGAGAACGCAAGGTACGGGTTGCACGACGGGTCAGGCGCCCTAAACTCTATGCGCTTGAGGTTTGCGAACCTCTGGCCCTTGTAGTGAGCGGGGATCCTGATAATCGCGGATCTGTTGCCTGTGCTCCACGCAACATAGACTGGCGCTTCGTATCCGGGCACGAGCCTCCTGTACGAGTTGGTGGTTGGCGCAACGATTGAGGCAAGCGCAGGGGCGTGCTCCATTATGCCGCCTCCAAAGTAGCGTGCAGTCTGCGACATCTCGGCGTATTCGTCGGCAGAATCGTAAAAGAGGTTCTTGCCCTTGTTCCAGAGACTGACGTTGACATGCATGCCAGAGCCGTTGTCAAGGGCTATCGGCTTTGGCATCATTGTCGCTATCATGTTGTGTTTTTTCGCAATGTTCTTGACGATGTACTTGTAACTCTGCACAGAATCGGCCGCGTTGACCATCGTGTCAAAGCGTATGTCAATTTCGCACTGGCCGGCAGTCGCTACTTCGTGGTGGTGCGCGTCGCAAACAATCCCAAAGTTGTTGCTCAGCACGTCGACACACTCGTTTCTGTATTCCATCAATGTGTCGCCAGGCGCGCTTGGCAGGTACCCTTCCTTTAGCCTGAGCGCGTAGCCGACGCTGTCAGTAGACCATGGCGCTTCCCTTGAAGTGATATGGTAGCTCTGGCCCTGATACGGAGTCATCGTATTGACTTCAAGCTTGTCAAGCACAAAGAATTCAACTTCCGGGCCCCAGTACGAAGTGTCATACCCTTGGTCGTGCGTGTATTTTTCGGCACGCTTTGCAATGCCACGTGGGTCGCGGGGGAACGTGTCGCGCTTGCTCCCGCCGCTTAAAATGTCACATATCAACCTGGCAGTCGGAGTAGCTATCCAAGGTACCGTGGCGTAGGTGGATGGGTCGGGCCTTATGATAAGGTCGGATTCGTGGATTTCCGTAAAGCCCCGTATCGAAGAGCCGTCGAGCTTTGGCAGCCCGTCTGTAAAGTCTTCAAGCCGGAACATCTTTGAGTCCATCGTGGTATGGTGGAACCTACCAAAGAGCCCTGTGAACTGAAGATCAAGGAACTTGATGCCGTCTTCCTTTAGCCTCCGCATCACTTCTTCGGCTGTAAATGTTAACGATTCAATTTTGCCGTCAATTAATTTATAAGGCAACTGGCCTACCCCAACTGTAGGCACTTGAGCCTATAATTTAAGGTTATGAATAATGTCGTCTGGCCAGCAAAATCACAGCGAAACGGGAGCCGGTGACAGCGACAATCTCGCTCTCAAGGACATCTACAAGCTGCTCAAAAAAGAGATCGAGGCACCTTCGCTCCAGACGATAGAGCTTGACACTTTCCAGAAAATAGCCGCGGCCCTTGGCAACCTGAAGGGGCAGGGCTATGAAGGCATTGAAGCGAAAATAAGGGATCGCATGGTGGACCTGCTGGCAAACTCTGCGCGGCTTTTGATAGAAACAAGGCAGCACAAGATCCGAGCCGGCAGCGAGCCTCTTGACTATTCAAAGCTCACAGACGAGGAAAAATACATACTTGACGGCAAGAGGGAATCAGAGAGACGGGCAGGCGAAGTTGTGGCTGCCACAATCAAGGGAAGGCCAAAGGTGCTAGAGTCGATATCTGCAAGAGTGCGCTCGCGGCAAATAGTCGTCAGGTTCCTAAAACCAATGGAGCAGTTTGTCGGAGTTGACATGGGCAAGTACGGGCCGTTCCAGCCAGAAGACGTGGCAACGCTTCCATTTGAGAACGCGCGGTCGATGGTGGAGGGCGGTCTGGCAGTCGAAGTGCACGTCACTGTCTGAAGCAAATAAATACCTATTATGCGATCTTTTACCTGATTGCCTCACCTGGGCATTGACATAGACCAGTATATCCTGCTCACAATCTACCCAGCAGCAGTGTTCTTTGCAATCGGGTACATTGCCAAAAAGACCAAGATGCGCCAGGCCATATCGTATTCGCTGCAGGCAGTGATGTGCATCGCCTTTTCAATAGCGTATTTTGTAGTTGTGCCAAACGGGGGCGCGCAAGGGCTTGCGATAGTGCTTGTAATGTTTGGCGCTCTTTTGCTTTTCATGGCAAAGAAGCAAAGAACCCAGCAACAAGAGCAGCAAAATAATGTCGGCAGTCAGTGATGGTTGTCAAAGTTTAGCATTTTGTTTGCGCGCTCGATCCTGCTGTCCATGAGCCCTTCGATCCAGCTGTGAAATTCGCGCTCTGCCACTTCATAGCTGCAGTTGTTTTTGCCCATGTATTTCTGGATAAACTTGACCTTGGTCCACAAATAGCTCAGTTCGTCTGTGTCATCCAGGCTCATCGGCGCACATCCCAATAACGAAGACATGATACTTAAGCTTTGTTTGGGTCAGCAAAAACATATTATTACAACGTCAGAAATTCTCAATCATAATGATAAAGGGTAAAGTGGCAATAGTTACAGGGGCGAGCAGCGGAATAGGGTACGCTACCGCCATGGCATTATCAAAAGCAGGCGCCAAGGTGGCGGCAGGCGCAAGGCGCACGGACAAGCTCGAGTCGCTAAGAAACGACATAGAAAAGACCGGCGGCGAGATCCTTATTCAAAAGCTGGACGTCACGAAAAAGACCGACTGCGACTCGTTTGTGGACGCAGTAGCCAAAAAATGGAGCACCGTGGACATTCTGGTCAACAACGCAGGACTAATGCCATTGAGCTTTTTCAAGAGCTTCAAGGTAGACGAGTGGGACCAGATGATAGACGTGAACATCAAAGGGGTCCTGTACTGCACAGCCGCTGCCATTCCACACATGCTGAGCAAAAAGTCAGGCCACATCGTCAACATCTCTTCTGTCGCCGGGAGGATTGTTTTTCCTGCAGGGAGCGTTTATTGCGCGACAAAGCATGCAGTTACAGCGCTGAGCGAGGGGCTGAGGCAGGAGTTTAGCCAGAGGGCAAACATACGGGTCACCTGCATCGAGCCGGGAGTGGTGTTGACAGAGCTAACAAACACCATAACTGACAAGGGGCTTGAAAAGTTTGTCGAGGCCACAAAGCAGATGGAGGCTCTGCACGCAGAGGACATCGCAAACGCTATTCTGTTTGCGGTGAATTCGCCTGCCCACATGAACGTGAACGAGATACTTGTGAGGCCGACATCGCAGGAGCGCTAGCATCCCTTTTGGGAGTCCCGTCAGGGGCTCGCTTAAAGTGAGCAAGCGATAAAACGAATGGTGTCGCAGATCAGCCGTGCCGCGTTATCTGCTCTTTGGCCTTGTCTGCGCCGGCATCATAATCGCGCCTTTCCTGTTTGAGTCGTACACATTTCATTTGTACGCGATAGGCGAGCCGGCATTCTTTGTGTTCTCTGGCGCCCGGCTCTGGTTCTTCCTTGCGTCAGTGCTGGCAACGGGGTTCGCCCTTGGCTGGATCTCCCAGCTGCCCATCCGTGCAGCCGCCGGGTGCATCGCCATTGCAACCTCGATATTGACTTTATTGCTGTACCAAGTCTGCGATCCGCGGCAGTGCTATTATTCCGGCCCAGACGGAATGGGGTGGCTCCGGCTTGGGACGCTGCTCTTTACCACCGCGTCGATGGGGCTGCTCTTTGGCAGCGGATCGAGAAAAGATCCAGAGAAAAAAAGCACCAGCGCAGTGTTGTTTGGGGCGATAACCGTGGTATTTCTTGGCTACTATCCTGCGGCTCTCCTGTTCGGCACTTTTATGACGTATGAATTGAGCCTTGCCATTCTGGCTTTTGCCTTAACAGTGCCCTTCCTTCTGGCCGGGATCGTAAGCTCTATGTTTTCTGCAAAGAAAAGCCATGCAGCCTATTCTGCGATTCTGGGCTGGGCGGTGCTCTTTTTGCTCTTTGCCAGCCTGCGGCCTTCGGGCGTGCCGCTCCTGACAGCCATGTTGCCCGGAGTTGCCGCCGCGCTCCTTGGGTGGAGGATTTCAAAGCTTATGCCAAAGGCAAAAGAAGTGGCGCGTGCGGCAGTGTTTGTGCCAGTCTTTGCGCTCTTTGCACTTGCAGGGGCGCACGTCTACATGGATGCCCCGATGAACCTGTCAATGGACGCGTCCGGTGCCATAATCCAGCCGACCTACTATTCAGGGGCGTATCATGACGAAAAGTACTTTGCTACAAAAAGAGTGGAGGTAGAAGTCGATCTTGAACGCCTTGACGGCAGCACGATGAAAAACGATGACTTTGCTCTTGCAGGGATTGGCGCGCAATCCCCGAACTGCTGCAAAGACGGGCTTGACTATGGCTACAGGGCAGACGTGTTATTCACAAAAGAAGGGCGGTTCCTTGTCGCAAGGGCTTGGGAGACTTGCGATCAGAACATTGGCTGCTCCGGCCTGCCGTGGATCTCTGCCATGCACGAGTCAAAGGTTCCCCTGCCAGCCAGCAATCCGTCTGTCATGCTTGCAATGGAGTGGGACGGAAGGACAGTGAACTGGTACTACAAGGCCGGCGGCAACTGGTCGAAATACAGCTCGTTTGAGCCGCCAGAGATAGAGAACCCGTACTTTAACCTCGGAGTAATATGGGTCGGGAATCCCTTCACAAACACGGGTTCTAGCGAGGCTTACTTTTACCAGGCCGGCGTCTCAACATCAAGCGAAGCAGCAAGCTTCGGGCAGGTCACCTTTCACTGCCCCGCATACTATGACAAGCAGGGCGAAAAGCAATGCGTCCCTGCAGCCGCGGTTAACGGCGGCAGCTCGCACTGGAAGGTGCTGTGGAAGTGGGGCCTGCCAAACAATAATGCGAGAGTTTCAGTGGACGGGACAAACATGACAATAACACTAGGGTGAGTCGGCTTCTTCCAGAATGTCGACATGCCTTCGCATCCCGTGGGTCTTGATGTACCTGAGCAGTTCGTCGTGGCTCTTGAGCCGGAAATAGCGCCGCATTCTTTCAAGCGTCGCGTCGTCGTACAAAGTGTAGTCTTTTCTTTCTTCTTCCGGCGCCATGTCTTATAGATGCACGCATCACTAAAAAGTTTTTACATGGTGTTCAAGATTATTCGATGATGGGCAAGCGAATTTTGATCCTTGGGGCGGGCTTTGGCGGCCTAGCCGCTGCCAACGCGCTTAGAAAAAGCCTGGGCCAAGACCACCGGATAATAGTAATTGACAGGAAAAAGTCGTTCATGATGGGGCTCGTGAAATTGTGGATACTTGAAGGCAGCCGCAAGCTGGAAGAGTCGCAGACCCCGCTTGACGGGCTGAACGCAAAGGGCATCGAATACCTGAATGACGAAGTAGCCAAGATAGACACCGCGTCAAGCAGGGTGCAGGCAAGAGATCATGGCTGGATAGAATATGACTACCTGATAGTCGCCCTCGGAGCAGAGCTGGCGCCTGAAAAAATAGCCGGCTTTGCAGGAAGGGGCTACAACCTGTACGACGCGCAGCAGGTTCCTGAGCTGAGAGAGAGGCTGCTTTCGCTAAAGTCCGGCAGAGTAGCTATTTGCATAATGGGCATGCCATACAAGTGCCCGCCGGCGCCGTACGAAGCTGCGATGATAATAAGCGGCATGCTGGCAAAGCACGGGACCAGAAACTCTATAGATCTTGACTTGTACGCGCCGGCGCCAATAGCTCTGCCTGTCGCCGGTCCTGAAATAAGCAGTAATGTCGTCAATGTGATCTCGAAGCAGGGCATACGCTTTCATGCGTCGCACAAGATAAAGTCGGTTTCAGACAGGCAGCTAGAATTTGAAAATGGAGCCAAGCTCGACTATGACTTGCTGGTTGGAATTCCACCTCACAGGGTGCCAGAAGTGGTCAGGAGCTCCGGTTTGACTGATGGAGATTGGGTAACAGTCGACAGGCTCACAATGAAGACATCACACAAGAACGTCTTTGCAATAGGCGATGTCACTGAGATAAAGGTGGGCGCGCTTGCCGTGCCAAAGGCAGGCATATTTGCCGAAGAAGAGGCAAAAGTAGCTGCCAGGCAGATAATAGACGAAATCACGAGCAAGCCTGCAATGGCGGCGTTCAACGGTCAGGGCTACTGCTTCATGGAGGTGGGAGGCAAGCAGGCAGGGTACATCGAGGCTGACTTTTACAATCCTTCTGGCCCGTCGTTAAGGCTCGAGCCGCCATCCGAGCAGAACTACGAGAAAAAGCAGGACTTTGAAAGAACGCGGGTAAAGGAGTGGCTACTCTAGCTGCTTCTTTTCCGGCTTTGACATCGTATAGAACCCGTGTGCTGAAATCAGGAACGCGGCAAGCGACATCTTTGTAGCAAACACCAGATTCCACGGGGTCTTGGGGTTTGGATATTCTATGTTGATGCCATCGATGTTCAGCTGCCCTCTCATTACGTCGGCAGTTATCAGCGAGTTCCATATTATGAAATTGTAGACAAACTCGTACAGCGCCACGATTGCGATTGACAGCACTATCAGCTGCAGTATCGACTTGAGCCACTTTGGTATGCTCTTTACATTTTCGCCACCGAGCCTGACAACGCAGTACCACCCGACCACGGATACTATCATCAGGTACGTGACTAGCTTTGCTATCCCTTGGACCGGGAATTCTGTCTCTACCAAGACTTCGCCTATTATGACCTTGCCGCTCTGCAGGTACTCGTTCAAGCTGACATAGATGGCGTATAGCGTGATTGTCGCCATGACAAAGGCGCAAAAGTAAAAGACTCCAAGGAATATCCTCCTCGTCCTCAGCTCGTCCTTGTCCTTTTCAAAGGCCGTGCGCACAGCCGTAAATATTAGAGCTCGGGATATAATTATTTACTTTAGAGCCTTCAGCAACTTGCCAACTGGTAGAGTGTTGAGCACGTCTGGCTGCCTTGCCCAGCCCCGCCTTGCCTGCGCTATGCCAAACATGAGGTATGCATAATGGATTGGGTGGTGCGCGTCAGAGTCGATAACTAACTTGACATTCTTTCTCACGGCCATCCTGACGTACTCGTCTTTGAGGTCCAGCCTGTCATAGTGCGCGTCGATCTCTAGCACCGTGCCGGTGTCAAGTGCCGCCTCTATCACTTTCTCGATATCTACTGGATACCCTTCGCGCTTGTTGATCAGCCTGCCTGTCGGGTGGAACAGGATGTCTATACTTGGGTTTTTGGCTGTTTTTACCAGCCGCTCTGTCTGCGCTTCTACTGGCAGGTTAAAGTTGGAGTGTATGGCCGCGCCCACGATGTCGAGCTTGTCAAGGATATTGTTTGGCATGTCAAGCGAGCCGTCTTTCATTATGTTGACTTCTGCCGACGACAGGACGCGCACGCCTTCCAGCCTGTCGTTGAGCTCTGCTATTTTGTCAATCTGCTCCATCAGCTCGTCCTCGTCAAGCCCGCCTGCAAGAGCCAGACTCTTTGTGTGATCCGTGATTGCGATGTAGTCAAGGCCGAACTCTTTTGCTGCCCGCGCCATCTCCTCTATTGTCGCCGTGCCGTCGCTGTTTTCGCTGTGGACCTGCAAGTCGCCTTTCAGGCTGCCGTACTCTATCAGCTCCGGCAGACCGTTCTTTTTTGCAAGCTCTATCTCACCGGCGTTCTCTCGCATCTCCGGCGGTATCCACTGGAGCCCAAGCGACCGATAGACTTCCTCTTCGGTTGCGCCGGCAACCCTCCTCTCGCCTTTAAAGACGCCCCACTCGTTCAGCCTGAGCCCCTTTGCGATAGCTATCTTGCGGGTCTCTACAGAATGCTCTTTGCTCCCGGTAAAGTACTGGAGGGCCGAGCCCCAGCTCTCCTCCGGCACCACCAGCAAGTCCGCGTCAATTCCTCCTGCCAGCCTGACAAATGCCTTAGACGGGCCTCTTGCCACTACTTCGTCGACTTCTGGCATCTTTATGAAAAACTCCATGACTCTTTCCGGGTCGTCTGCAATGACGATGTAGTCAATGTCGCCTATCGTCTCTTTCATGCGTCTGAGCGAGCCGGCGGCAACCGCCTTTTTCACTCCCTGCACCTTCAAAAGGCGCGCCTCGATCTGCTTTGCCAGCGGGTATACCTCGCCTATTATGCGCCTGCCCTTGCCCCTCCTGAAAAACTCTATGCGCTTCAGGATGTCCTGCTCCTTCCTTTCTGTAAAACCCGGCGCGCTCCTGAGTTTGCCCTGAGCTGCAGCAGCTTCAAGCTCTGCCAGGTTCTTTATCTGCAGCTTGTCGTACAGCACCTTTACAGTCTTTGGGCCTATACCCTCTATGCCATAGAACTCGTCCACGTTAACCGGGATTCTTGTCTTGAGCTCTTCGAGGTAGCGTATCCTGCCTGTCTTTATGAATTCCTCTACTTTTGATGCAATGGCTTTGCCAATCGACGGGATTTCAAGCAATCCCGAAACGCCCTGCCTGCTGTAAATGTCTGCAATGTTTTCAGGAAGGCTTGCAATGGTATCTGCAGCCCTGTAGTATGCCCTAGCCTTAAACTGGGCGTTGTCGCCGTCCTCGACCTCGGTCAGAAAGCCAATGTCACGCATGGCCTTGGCAAGCTCTGCATTCTTTACCACCAAACAGCAATTACCGGGCTGTCCTGCTTCTTAACATTTATCTGCCAGACCTGCATAACAATACCCGCTGTTATTGCACAAAAAACGGTGATGATGATTGCTTTCTAGCTCTGAGCCGTTTCTTAAAATACAACATGGGAAATAGGCGGAAATGCCGATATGCCCAATTCCCATGTCGCCTTTGCGTCTACATCTCTTCCAGCACTATGTGATTTTACCTTTGATAAACCGCATTTTTGTTCTATCATAAGCAAGTTTGACTAGTCAAAAGCGCCGCTGATAATGGCCGTGGATTCTGATTTATATGATGCACAAGTGACGATTACGCCCCGCCTGTTAGCAGGGTTAATCTTCCAACCTGCCGTGTATACGCTTGCAATGGAAGTCATTGAATCGATCGGATGGATCGCACTTGGATTCGTGCCCACTCTGGTTGCAATGGAAGCCGCATGGAAGGCAGGCGGCAAGCGCAGGCTCGGCCTGATGGAGGCAAAGATACGCTAATGGAAATCTACACAATAGTAGGCTCTATCGTTATCGCGCTGGCAATAGGGCTGATAGGGTTCCACTTGGCAAAAGACGAGTCAAGCCTGCGGCACAAGAGCATGCTGTCAAGGAAATACTAATCCTAGCTGGCATCTTCGTGGCAGGTGCCAGCAATATCTGACTTGCCGCAAACTTTTGTTGACCGAAACGACCAACCTCCTCTAGCGCGGATATAGCATGTAAAAATGGAGCGGGTCTTTGAAATCCACAAGTACAGGGCAGACGCCTTTCTGTACGTCGTGGCAAGAACCAACAAGCATTCTGAAGATTATGTTAAAAACGACGTTGAAAAAATGAACAATATGCTGTCGCCGGAAATGAAGGCGGAAGGCATACGGTACGTTTTTGCGCTAGGCACCGTCGACAGCATGGCCAAAAAGGCGGGCGAGCGCACCCGCAAGAAGGGCAAGCAGCAGGAAAGCGAAGAAAACAGCCTACTTGTCAACTCCTAACAATTTTTATAGCAATTGCACTTCTCTCTACTGCAGATGCAGAGGCCAGACTGGGACACGTATTTTATGCTGCAGGCAGAGATTGCGAAATTGCGCTCAAACTGCCTTACCCGGCACATCGGCGCAGTAATTGTCAAGGACAACCGGCAGATAGCTACCGGCTACAACGGCACGCCGCCGGGGATAAGGAACTGCTTTGAAGGAGGCTGCCCACGCTGCCAGGCAAGGGTAAGAGGCGAAGTAAAATCAGGCGAGGGTCTTGACCGGTGCCTCTGCACGCACGCCGAGGCAAACGCCATAATGCAGTGCGCGCTCTTTGGAAACGCCGGCAGCACCCGCGGCGCCACTCTCTACTCGACATTTGCTCCCTGCATCGAGTGCAGCAAGATGGCAATCAGCGTCGGCATAAAGAGAATAGTGGTTATCGCAGATTATCCAGAAGACGGGACGCAGCTGCTAAAAGAGGCAAAAGTCGACTTGGTAAAGCTGAACCCGGAGCTGCTGGGACCTTGGCTCACAATAATCCCTGCAGACCCGGAATCGTCTGCAAAGGCAGTGAACAAGTAAGTGGATGTCCATATCACACAATTCAACGTGCAGCTTTACTTTCGGCAGCCGGTGCTTGACAACTCTCGGCTGAATAGCGCCTTTAGCGAGTCAGAAGGCTTTGCCTCAAGCAACGTCCATGACAACGGCGGCCACCCAATGCAAAACACGAAATCGTTTTTCAAGCAGGGGTTCAGGATCGTGCCTGTCCAGTCAAACGCCCTTCCATTCAGGATACTGCAGGTCATGAGCTACCCAAACGCGCTGCAAAGCCCCGATCAGGAGACAATAGAATGCCTGCATTACGTGGCCGCGTCGCTAAAGCAGCACCTCAATATCGACATTGAAAGCGACATCTATGCCGTCAGGGTGGTGTTCCACTCTATAGTCACCGGAAGCGCCGACATACAGAGGGTGCTGACAGTGACTAGCCGTATCGACGGCATCCCGTCGCTTGCAGACAAGTACGTCGGCCACAAGAACCCGATGGACGCAATCCAGCTCACTTCAAAGACGGGCGGCGAGCTGTCGCAGAAATTCTGGAACGACATCAGGATAAGCCAGTTTGACACCAATTCCTATGTTGTCACGATATTCAACGAAACTGATTCGCTTGCCGGCTCGCTTGACTTTATCAAAAACGTCAAGCAGTTTGTCGCAACCCTTATGCACGAGATAGAAGCAGCTGCTAGGGCTTGAGGATCAGAAAAGCAACCAGATCAGACAAGGAGCAAGTCCTCAGCTTTTGCTCAAACACTTTTGATTGGGGCGACTACATCGACCAGGTGTGGGACTTGTGGCGCGCAGACAAAAATGGCCGGCTGCTAGTAGCAGAATCTGAAGGAAACAAAATCGCCATGTCGCACGTGGCAGTCTGCCCTGACAGCAAGAGCGCCTGGCTTGAAGGCGTCAGGGTGCATCCCGGCTACAGGAGGTCGCAGGTTGCAAGCAGGCTAATTGAAAGGATGGTGCAATACGGCAGGCAAAAAGGAGCCCGTCAGGCGTCTGCAATAGTGGCAGCCGACAACGTTGCGTCGCAGCGCATGATGGAAAAAAACGGCTTTGAGGTGGTATCGAGGTGGGCATACTACAGCACCACTGCTGACAGAGCAAAGAGGCAAAAGTCAGAGGCAAGGCTTGCAACAGCCGGCGATCTTGGTAGCATATGGCAGTACCTGCAGAAGTCCCGGGTCTACCGCCTGTCGGCAAAAAGGTACGTCAAGTCATGGCATTGGTATACGCTTGACCGAAAGGCGCTCCAGAATTTCATAAAGGACGAACGCGTAATCGTGACCGGCCGGCCCATCAATGGCGTTGCAATAATCAACAAGCACGGCTACTGGAGCAAGAAAAACATTCTGCAGATAATCTACCTCGACCCCGCATCTGCAAAGTCGCTCCGGCACCTTGTTTTGTTTGTGACAAACCTCTATCTGGACGGCAAGTTTGACAGGCTGCAGGTGCTCTGCCATGAGAGCAAGAGCATGACTTGTTTTTTTGAAAAATTCATGATAAAAGAACAGGAGCAGTTCCTCCTTTACAACAAGGTTTTTACGCCCTAGCCTGTTCCGTTCAAGCAATTGGATTACAAGCACACAAAGGTCGGCGGCATTGCCGTCCGCTACGTTGACACGGGCGGCAGCAAAAATGCTACCCTCTTGCTCCACGGCCTTGGAGGCTCTATTGAAAGCTGGGTAAACAACATTAAAGAAATGTCGCAATTTATGCGAGTCATTGCGATAGACCTGCCGGGATTTGGCATGAGCGACAAGCCAAAAATGAGCTACACGATAAAGTTCTACCAAGAGTTTGTAATCCAGTTTTTGAAAAGTTTGCAAATAAGCCGGGTGTCAATAGTGGGCTCGTCGCTTGGCGGCCACGTGGCCGCAGAAATTGCGATAAGCCGCCCTGACGTTGTTGACAGGCTTGTCCTCATTAGCCCGCCGGGCGCGCTTCCCTCTTCATTCAAGGGAACGCCTGCCCTGAAAAAATACGTCAGGGTGCTGGACGCAAAGACCGTGCGGCAGGTAAAGCAGGCGCTCTTTGCAATAGACAACAAGCCAGTTGACGACGATTACGCGCGGCTGGTTTACCAAAAGCTATCGATGCCCGGCGCAAAGGATGCTTTTCTTTCTGCGCTGAAAGGCAGCGCGCAGGCGCCGCGGCTGACCGGCCGGCTGAACAGGATAAAGGCGCCAACTCTGCTACTGTGGGGCAAGGAAGACGCCATGATCCCTGTCAAGTTTGCAGAGCCGTTTGTAAAAATGAAGAACTGCCGGATTATCTTGATTGAAAACTGCGGGCACCGGCCACACGCAGAAAGGCCGGAGCTGTTCAACAAAACAATCGTTGATTTTCTGGCAGGCTAGCGGAGCTCCCGCTCCAGCCTGTCCATCTTTTGCAATAGCTCCAGGTTCTTTGACTTGACCCTGTCAAGCTCCTCTCTCATCTGGGAGACTTCCTTTGGCTTCTTTGTTGCGTCTTTTATCATGTTTATGCACTCTTCTGCCACCCTCCTTACCCTATGGTCAAGGTCTTGCTCTGTCACTCGCGTCAGGTCCGGAATTGCCTTTGTGGATTCTGCATCCGCAAACGCCCTACATGCGTTGATGCGCACCCGGAACCAGCTGTCTGCCAGCAGCATCTTTAGGTGGTCAAACACCGCCGGGTTGCCGTCTACAAACTTGCCAAGAGCAAAGGTTGCGGCTTCTCTTACCCTGTGGTGGTTGCCGTGCCTGCTCTTTTCAATCATAAAATCTGCAATCTCTTTGTCGCCGGCAAATTCTTTGAGGCCTGCAATAGCTCCCTGAGCCACGATGTTCTGGAAAGTCTCTGTCTCTGTCGCTTTTCTAAGAATGGCTACAGCCTGCTTGCTCTTTGTCTTGCCTATCGCTGTGGCGGCGTCTGATTCTACAAAATAGCTTTCGTCATTTTGCAGCACCGGCTTGAGGAGCGCAAGCGATTCTTCCCGCTTGAACTCGCCTATCGCCTTTACCACCGCCCGCCTTGTTTTTGGGTGCTTTACTGGCAGGCACTTTTTCAAGGCTGCATAGGCATAGTCAGTCTTTGTAGCGCCAAGAGCCTTGGCAGCCTCTGCCGCGACTCCCCAGAATTTGTCATGCAGGATTGCGTCTTTCAGGGCGTCAATGGCCGCGTCCGACGAGTTGCCCTTTAGGGCACGCGCAGCTTCAACGCGCTCTACAACTGTGCCGCCATTTTGCAGCTGCTTGATCAACATTTCTTTTGGAGCCTTGATTGATATCGTCTTTAGGATCTTGAATTGCGGGTCGATAGAGAACCATTCAACTTCCCTGTCAACTGGGATCTGGAGCGTGCTCTCTTTCTCTGAAATGTCTATAGTGTACAGCTTGTCTTGCTTGCCAAAAACAAGCCTGATCTCTAGCGGAAATTCAAACGGCTCGCCTGCCTGCGCCTGCTCTATCTTTATTTTTGCCATGCCGTCGTGGGATGAAAATTCGACTTTCAGCTCTGGGTGGCCTTCCCTAAAGATCCACTGGTCAAAGAACTGCTGGAGGCTCTTGCCTGTTTCTAGCTCAAACACTTTACGCAAGTCGTCAGTCTCGGCCGTGCCGTTGGCAAAGCGCTGCAGGTATGTTTTAAGAGATCTTTTAAAGTACTTGTCGCCGACTCTGTGCCTGAGCATGTGGAGCACGCAGCCGCCCTTTTCGTACGTGTGCCTGTCAAAGAGGTCGTCAGGGTGCTTGTATACTTTGGTGACAATCGGCCTTACGTACCTGCTGCCCGCCTCTTCAAGGTAGTCGTCGGCAGTCTGCATCACGTAATACTGGAACTCGTCGTTGCCCCTGCTGGCCTCCCAGTACAGCGCCTCGCAGTAGGTGGCAAAGCCCTCGTTGAGCCAGATGTGCTGCCAGTCCCTGCAGGTGACCAAGTCTCCAAACCACTGGTGAGCCAGCTCGTGCGACACAAGGTAGTCGCTCGTAAAATCAAGGTGCGCCTTTTTGTCATGCAGCGTGTCAAGCGTGAGCGTTGTGCAGCTGGAATTTTCCATGCCGCCATACACAAAGTCCTGCACCGCCACCTGCGAATATTTTTCATAAGGATATTTTGTGCCGAGGTAGTCCTCAAAGAACTTTATCATTTCTGCCGTGTGGTCAAACGACCTGGCCGCGTCCTGCTTTCTTTTCTCCGGGACGTAATAGTACAGGTTGCCTTGCTTTATCTCTGCATACTTGCCAATGACTACTGAAGCGAGATATGCAGGATGCGGGTTTGATTCCGACCAGTGGTAGACTTGGCTTTTGTTTCGCTGCTCTACCTTTAGCAGCCGGCCATTAGAGATTGCTGTAAAGCCGGCGGGGACAACAACTGAAATCTCGCTTGAGAACTTTGTCTGCGGGTGGTCGATGCACGGGAACCAGTATTTTGCCTCGGTAGTCTCACCTTGGGTCCACGCCTCGGGCTGCTTGTCAGGGTAATGTTTGTCAGGCGCGATAAAGTAGAACCCCTTCCTTGGACGGGCTGAATATTCAATGGCAAGATCGGCGCTTTGCCCTTCCTTGAGCGACCTGCCAAGTTTTACTGTCAATTTGTCGTCAATAGCGCGAAAGCCAAGCTTATTCTTGGCAGTTGAAACCGATTTTACCTGGAGCTCGGCCGCGTCAAGCTCGATAATGTCAGTGTCCTGCAGCGCGGTGATTTTGAGCACCTGGCTGCCTGCAATGCTCTTGTTATCAAAATCAGGCTCTATGACAAGTTTCATGTGGTTTATTGTGAACAAGAGAGACGGGGCATAATGCGGCTTGCTGCCGGGAAGCTCGAACTTTTTTCTGCCGTCATCGCCGTCTTGCATGGTTGCTAGTCGTTCCAATTGACAAAATAAAGGTTCTGCTAACGCTGTCAGCCAGCTGAGATGTCTCTTTCAAGCTTTATTGACACTGGAAGGACAACTGTGAATGTTGCCCCGCCTGCCTTTTGGTTGCTGGCCATTATCTCGCCACCGTGGGCCTGTACTATCGCCCTTGTTATGAACAGGCCAAGCCCCGTGCCGTGCCTGTTGTTGCCGCCAATGTCTTTTGTGACAAACTTTTCAAACAGCCTCGGGAGGATTTCCGGTGGAATCCCGGTGCCCGCGTCGCTGATCCTGATTTCCAGCTTTTCAAATTCCCGCTCTACACAGCTGATCCTGATTTCTCCTGCCTGTGTAAACTTGATGGCGTTGCCCAGAATATTTGAAAATGCCTGCTCGAGCTTCTCCCTGTCTGCTTTTACGAACTTGTCTGCCGCAGACAGGTCGGAGACTATTGAAACGCTTGCAGGGATCGAGGGGCTGAAACTCTGTATGACTCCTTCAACCAGATCCTTGACGTTGACGTTTTGCATGTTGTAGGTCATCTTGCCGCCCTCTATTCTGGTCACGTCAAGTATGTCGTCGGCAAGGTGCCTCAGCCTCATCGCTTCACTCCGTATCTTTTTCATGGCATCTCCAGTTTCCATGCGGCCTTTTAGTGCCAAGTCTGCAAGCCCGAGGATCGGCTGGATGGGCGTCCGAAGCTCGTGCGAGGCTACCATGATGAATTCGTTTTGCATCCTGTCTTTTTCCTTCAGCTCGCCCTTCATCTTCTCAAAGTGCGTTGCAAGGTCTCTTATCTCGTCGTCATCAGGAACTTTCAAGATCTTGGCTTCATAGTTGCCCCTTGCAAGTTCTGTTACCGAGTCCTTTAGCTGCATCAGCGGCCTTGATATCCTGTAAGAGACAAGCAGGCCGAGACCCGCCGCAAACATTACGGACGCGGCTAGAGCTGTCAGGATAACGACAAACATCGAGCGCTCCATGCCGCTCACTGATGCCTTGAGGGCCTGGTTGTGTTCAAACTCGACTCCGAGGATCTGGTTGACAGTCGATTCAAATTTCTCCTGCGATAACTCTAGCTTCTCACGCCCTGCGTCTATGGTTTCTTCAGAAGCAGTTCCCGACTGGACAAGCTGAACAAGCTCGTCTGAATTTGACACAAACACGTTCCAGTCATCCATTATGGCACCGTCCGGCTCGCCTCCTGCTAGGTTGTATTTCTGATAGGCATTTGCAAAATTGTCTTTTGCTTGGTTGATCTCGTCAACGTAATCTTGCAGCTCCGCTTCATCGTCTTCTACTGTGGACTCTATGGCGCGGGAATAAATCGCAAGCGAGTCGAATTTCATCTGGTCAAGGGCATTTATCCGGGGCACTGACTGGTCGTTGAGCTCATTAAAAGAGTCGGCAGCCGTCCTGCTAGTCGTGTAGACTCCGACAATCATTAACCCAAAAAATACCGAAATTGCAAGAAATGTTGCAACCAGTTTTGTCCTAATCCTGATCATAGCACGTCCCACGCGCTAGACAGAGGAAAGCCTGACACCTCAAGAATACAGTACATCATCTAGTATTGCGATCCGTGCTCTTTGCTTATTTTTTATATAATGGATTTTGTGTGTCAACTAAAGGACACACATATTCAAGCCAATGCCAGCAATATCTCTCAGTTATGCTGCGTCCGTGCTTTTGTTGTTGCGGTTATTCTGTGATTCCCGCCGCTTTGCCTTCTCCCTTTGCGCGCTGACCTGCGAGTATATCACTAGCCCCAAGCCTCCAATCAACACAAACATGAACACATATTGTTCAAGCTGGAAGTATTTGCCTTGGGCAATGCCAAAATTCTCATTCTGTATGGCTTTTACTGCCTGCGAGCCTACAATTACCATCCCTGCGATGCCGACAGCTATCAATGCTGCTCCGACAGCTGTCATTATCTTCCTGTTCTTGGCAGCCGACAGAGCTCCTAATGCTGCCCCTGCAGCAGGATCTCTTTTTGGTTCAGCCATATGAAACCGTACGCGCCATGCAAGTTAAAGATTATACAGGCATAGTGTGAGCCATGGCCGTGCCATTTGAATGCCTGTCAGCGGGCTTCCAGTCGCAAATTGCCAATGTATTCCCTTACCTTGCCGACCAGCTGATCGTGCTCGTAGGGAACTGCAACCCTCACCACCAAGATCATTTTCCTGCCGTTGATAATTACTGGAAAAAAGTAAAGATCGATGTTGTCGTTGTGTGCCATAAGGTAGTGCGGCCTCCCAAGCTGCTCTTGGCTGGTCTGCATGATGCTGATGTACAGTTCAGTCTGGACAAGCAGCCGCTCAAGTTTTGGAAAGCTGCCTGATTTTGCGTGGGCCGCAACCGTGGCACCTTTTTCTGTTATCTCTGCTCCAACAATTCCGTCATGAAGGCCGACAATCTCCTTGCAGATCTGGAATCCGTCCATCACAATGGTTCCTGCGATATACAAGATAAACTTAGATGCCGTCAAGCGACCACGGGTTCTCGACGGCCGACAAATCTTGGCTGATTATGTTGTCGCCGGCAACCTTTGCCCTGACAAGGCGCCTCACAAGCTTGCCAGTCCTAGTCTTTGGCAGCTCGGCCACCACCCTGACTTCTTGCGGCCGGGCGAACCTTCCAATCGACTCTTCGACTCGCTTTATGATTTCATCCTTGATGCCATCCATCGCAAGCCCGTCCTTGACAACGACGCACACGACTATTGCCTCGCCTTTTAGCTCGTCCGGCCTGCCGACAGCTACAGCCTCCGCGACTGCCGGGTGCGACGCGGCAGCTGCTTCAACCTCCGCGGTCCCGATCCTATGACCTGACACCTTTATGATGTCGTCTGCCCGCCCGCGCATGTACCACAGGCCGTCAGAATCGACAAGCACGATGTCGCCGTGGTACCAGGCATCTTTGTATCTTGACCAGTAAGTGTCGATGAACCTGCCGGGGTTGTTCAATAGTCCACGCGTCATGGATGGCCACGGCTTTTTGATGACCAGGTACCCTTCATCTGCATGGTTGCCTCCATCGTCAAAGATGTCTGCGTCAAAGCCGGGTATGGGGCAGCCGACCGTGCAGGGCTTGAGGGGCATCACCGGCAGGGCGCTTATGATTGCGCCCCCTATCTCTGTGCCCCCTGAGAGGTTGATTACCGGGCAGCGCTTTTTGCCCACATTTTCAAAATACCATGTCCACGCCTCTCTGTTTATCGGCTCGCCTGTAGCTGCCAGAATCCTGAGCGAGGAAAAATCATAGTTGCCGGCCTGCACATTGTTTTTCATGAACAGCCTGATGGCGGTTGGCGCGGCGCCAAAGATGCTGACTCTGTGGCTTTCTATCAGCCTGCACCAGGCGTCTGCGTCAGGATAGTCGAGCGCGTCGTCGTAGACCACCGCGGTAGCGCCGATTATCGGGCTTCCGTAGACTACCCACACTTGCCCTGTTATCCAGCCAATGTCAGCGTACCAGAACAGAACATCGTCAGGCTTCATGTCGACAAGGTACGCGGCCTGTTGCGCCGCGACAGCAGTAAAGCCGCCGTGCACCTGTAGCGTCCCCTTTGGCTCGCCAGTCGTGCCTGAAGTGTACAAAATAAAAAGCGGGTCTTCAGAATCCATCACTTCTGTATCTGCAATGCCGGCATTTTTTACAAAGTCATTGTAGTTGCCGCCAACACTGACAACTCTGGAAACGCCCGTGCCTTGCACCGCCTTGAGCCACTGCCCCTTGAGGTCGATCTCTTTGCCCCGGCGCCTGACAGAGTCGGTGGTGATCAGCATCTTGGCCTTAGAGTCTACAAGCCGGGAATGCAGCGCCTGCGCGCTAAAACCTGAAAAGATGGTGGCGTGGACAGCACCGATCTTGGAGCACGCAAAAATAGCAAAGAACGCCTCCGGGATCATGGGCATGTAGATTCCAACAACGTCGCCCTTTCCAATGCCGGCGCCTGACAGAGCAGAGGCGAGCCTGCTGACCTGCTCGTCAAGCTCCCTGTACGTGACTTTTCTTGAGCCAAATTCGTTTGCAAAAATGTACGCGACTTTGTCTGGCTGACTCTTGGCGTGCCTGTCTATTGCGCTACTGATAATGTTGCATTTGCCATTTACGAACCACTTTGTCCATGGCAGGCCATCTGACGAGTCGTAGACCTTGTCGTATTTCTGGAACCATTCGATTCCAAGATCGTCGTTGACCGCGTCCCAGTACCATCCAATGTCGCTGTTTGCCTTTTGCACCAGCTCGCGCCAGCCAGAGATGCCGTGCTTTTTCATGAATCTGGCGATGTTGCTGCTAGCCATATGGTCAGCCGATGGCACGAATGCGAACCTCTCGGTCAATATCTACAAGATCTGAAGGCACCTGACTTAAAAGATATAGCAACACGCATGTTGAATCATACA
>JAJPDY010000059.1 GCA_023252395.1 Nitrososphaera sp.
AAATAGTTCTGCAGAATAATTACTGGACTTCGATTGCTTCTTCGTTAAATCCTATCTTGATAAGATAGCCCTTGACGTCGTCCCTATGATCGCCCTGCAGCATGATGAACGTGTCCTTTGCAGTTCCGCCACAGGCAAAGGTGCTCTTTAGCTCCTTGACTATTCTTTGCATGTCGCTCTGCTTCGGGTTGATGCCTTCAATAAGAGTAGTTTTCTTTGAAAATCTTCTTGTTTCAAGACGGACAACAATTCGGGCTTCTTCTTTGTCTAGTTCCCCGCAGGCACATAGGTCGTCTGGTAGACCGCATTTTTTACAGATAACCGCCATCGAGTAACAGATTTTTCACAACTCCTATTATTAAGCCTTGTTGTCTCTCATGAACTCTAGCACAAAGCAGAAATCCAGCTAGCGCCAATGTCTTGGTGCATGTCGGCGGAAGACAACACTACAAGGATCAGGTCTGCGGCTTCGCTGCTCGTCAAGGGTGGAACTCTGACAAACGAGCCGTGCCCAAAATGCGGAGGGGTCCAGGTGCGGTTTGCCGACAAGACTACCTGCATCAACTGCGGCAACGAAGTAAAGGCAGGCGCCCAGCCAAAAACAAAAGAAGAAAAAATTGCGCCTGCACAAGCCTCAACAGGACTGGCATCGGTAGCATCAATCATTGAAGAAAAAATTGCGCTCCTTGCAGCAGAGATGAGATCCGAAAGCGACATTTCGGTGCAAAAGCAAAAGGCCGAGCTCCTTGAAAGCTACCTCCGGATTTTGGAAAAGACAAAGAGCCTGATCGGATAACCAGCGGAATGTATTTAAGCGCTTGAAAACAATCCCCATTCCAAATGAGCAGCAAGAAAAAGAATGCTCCGCTGCCGGCTTCAAGCGCAGGACTGTTGAGATTCTTTGAAGACGAGACCAAGGGCATCAAGATAAAGCCCGAGATTGTGCTGGGTATAACCGGTGCGGTGATAGGGGCGTCAATTCTGATAAGAATTATCTTCCCTGTCGGTTGAACATGGAATGTTTTCGGCTGGCCAAGATGACGTATCAAACATTCACAGGCGCTGGTCCTTCACTACTTTAGGCCCATCATCGTCAAAGCAATCTTTTGCGATTTCTCTTATCTCTGCAACAGTCATTGCAGTTGTTTCACACCTTTTCCACCTTGGCACAAGTGTAGAGGCGCTTGAGCTGCATCTGCCACTCGGGCTTGCTGTTCTTGCTGGCGCACACATGCTTGACTATTTTGCACTGCGCGGGACGCCTGTAAACAAACTCTCAAAGGTAGCTCATGTCGCCGCGTTTGCCAATGCCCTGTGGGCGCTGACAGTTCTGCTTGGAGTTGCGGCTGACATGGTATTTGCAAAGCAGGGAGGAGGCGACTACATCATTGCGGGAATGCTTCTGGCAGTTGGTCTTCGGATCGGGATTTTCACGTCAGTATTCGGGGCCAGCACAGGCAGAGCCGTAGGCGTGTCGTTTATCCAGCCGCTCATCTTTCTTTTTGCATTCCTGACGCCTGCGTCCTATGGAATAATTTTAAGCCCTGCTGGTCTTGCATTCGGGTTTGCCCTCGTAACCCTTGGCGTAATATGGACGGTAATAGCAGACAGGGCAGGAAGGCCGGGAATCAAGAGCACGTTTGGCTTGCTCCAAGCGTTCATTTCAGCTTGGACTGAACACAAGGTGGACAAGATAGAAGAGTTCACGGAAGCAAAGGCGCACGATGACATCGTCTCTACAAAGATAGTCCGATTCAGCGCCGGCGGCAAGCAGGCCGCCATAGTCCTGCCTGATGTCCACCCAGGCCCATTTAGCACGGTTGGCGGAAGCAACCTTCCCTATGTGCTGTATGAAGCATTTTCCAGAAGCGCTCTTGTCATGCACAGCGTGTCTGATCATTCACTCAACATTCCGTCCAAGCGGCAAGTGGACAAGTATGTCGGCGAGCTCGGCAAAGCAAATGTCGTGGAAAAGGGAAGCACCTGCAGCGCGCCTATTCAGATCAGGACAAACAATGCCACAGCTACTGGAATCGCATTTGGCAATACTGCCATAGTAATGCTGTCGCTTGCCCCTGCGGGCATGGAAGACGTGCCGCAGGGCATGCGCACCGAGCTTGAATCACACGGGACGCTCCTTGGATTTTCCGACGTGCTTGTAGTTGACTGCCACAACGCGATGGGCAAGCACCTTAACGATCCAGACAAGGCGGACCTTGCCGCGTCCGCAAAGCAGTGTCTGGAGCAATTGAAGGTGCAGCCGCAGAATGAATTCACGATAGGCTTTGCCAGCCTTGAAGATGTTTCTCAAAGGCTTGACTCTGCAGGCGAGCTTGGGCAAGCTGGGCTTGCGGTGCTAGTCATTGGCACCGGCGGTCAAAACTATGCAATAGGCTGGGCAGACTCTAACAACATGGAAAATAAACTGCGCGACAATATTGTTTCCAAGATAAGCGATGGAGCTAGCATGCTTGAAGTATGCACCTCGGACACGCACTCTACTTCGGGCAAGAGGACAAGAGAAGGGTACTTTGCGCTTGGAACTATGAGCAACCACGACAATATCGCGTCTGCGTACCAGCAAATGTGCCAAAAGGCAGCAGAACGTGCCACCAAATCCACTTTTGAATTTGCTTTTTCGCAGTCAACTATCAAGGTCATGGGAAACAAGCAGTTTGAGGATTACTCTAGCGCGCTTGACAAGTCTATGACCATAACAAAAACTTTTCTTGCGATCACTGTCGCAACATACATTGCGATGTTAGTCATGTCCTAGCCCGCTACTACATAGATTTCAGGCAAAAAGCTCTTTACGTCCATGACAAACGACTTGAACCGGAATATTGGCACTATTGGGATCCCGCTGACAAACCTGACAGATTCGGCATGCAGAGTCAGTATTACAGGCACAGCCTGAGATATTTTTTTGTCGTGCTGGATCAGGCGCTCTGCCCTTGCTGCCTGCTTGCGCGAATAGTTTGATATCGACGACAGGTTGTTCCTCTTCCAGTGCTTGCAGTCGACTACGATGGCAAACCCTGAATTGACACCGACTACATCAATCTCCATTCTTGGCTTTGTAAACCGCAAGTTGGTCTGAGTCTTGTAGCCAAAGGACATGAGCACTTGCGATGCCAGCTTCTCAAAGTCCTGCCATGACAGCTGTTTTGACACCTGTTCTACGTCGCAACCCATCTGCAAGGCGAGCGCGGCGACCTTGAGCCTGTCAGAATCTCTGAAGGCTACCACCTGCTTTGAAATGCTGCCAATGCCGTTTGACGACAGAAAATCAAGGACGCTTTTTGCAACAGACTTGCTTACAATCCCTGCTGTTTCTTGGAACCTGGCAAGGTTAGTCTCTGGCTCTATGGCAGCAAGAGCTTGAACAAGCAGTTCAGGGCGCATGTGCAACGCATGTTTCGTAACTGCATATATTTAAGCCCAGCAAGTAAAAATAACACAGCCTATACTTTTGTGCAGCGTGTCTGATTGGAGGGATCTTGCAATCGTGCTATGCCTTGCACTGGTTGTGCTGGGAGCATTTGCACTTGCTTTTGCGGCGCAGACTTTTACCATAATCAAGGGTAAGGTGCTTGAAAAAGGGACTGCGGCACAGGGCTTTGGCAGCAAGTCATTGCCGACGCAGACGATTTCGGTGCTGATTGAAAATGATGACAGGGTCTTTCGCATAGAGCGCGGTAGCGTAGTAAAGTACGCCATCTCTGACGGCGATGCAGGGCGCGTATTTGTTGGATCCGAAGTCGAGCTCTTGATCTCGTCCCACAATAGCAAGGCAAAGCTGATCAGCCTCACCGGGACAAGCGGCGTCTAGAGTTTGTCTGCTTTGGCTCTGAGGAATTCAAGTGTCCTGCCGGTGCCACTCTCTCTGGCGAGCTGTTTTGCGTCTTCTGGAGTGTCGATGTCTGACATCAATTTTTTCGAGAAGAACAATTTGACTGGGATCTCGAGCTCTTTGGCAGCCTTGATGTGTGCTTCATAGCTGTTGTTGTCATAATACGTCTTTATCGCTGCAGGGGGCTTGCGGAGTAGGAGGTTGGTTCCATCGTACCTTGACGATGGGCAGATCACGATACATTTGTCCTCGCTTTCTGCCAAGCTGCATGCCATTGATATGTCTACAGCGTCTAGTAGCGGCAGGTCCTGCGGGATTACCACTGTCGCATCCGCACCCTCCTTTATACAATAGTCGTCTGCAATAGCAACTGCAGAGTTGACGCCACTTTCTTTTTCTTCGTGCAAAAATTTTGCGCTATACTGGGCTGCAATCTCTTGAGCGCGCCTGTCCCCTGAAACCACCAGAACCTGCTTGAGCGATTGCGTGCCTGCAAGTACTTCAAGCGTGCCTGCAAGCATGAGTGACGACAGGCGTATGCGCTCGTCAAGTGAAAGCATTGCAGACATTCGCGTCTTGCCGTTTTCAAATTTTTTTACAGGAATGATGGCAAAAGTATTCAATTGTCAATTGCCCTGTCCATCAGATATTGGCCAAGACGGATCTCGTCTTGCTTGTTTTTCATTGTTATGTTTGTTTCATAAACTTGCATGCCAAGGCCCTGTATCTTGGGTGTCAGCTTGTGGTCGCTTGCAGCAATTACAAATGAACCGACAAAGTCTCTATAGTATTCCGCCACTCCTACAGGCGAGCTCGCAAGCCCTAGTGCTTTCATGTATTTTACTGCCGGCCCGCTTACAGCCACATCTCCAATCAGCGGGGAAACTGCCACTACCTTGTCCCTGTTTTTTGCAAGCTCTTTTCGCAATTCTGTTAGCGCAACTATGGGGCCAATGCTTGACACAGGATTTGCCGGCGCGACTATTACCATGTCTGATTTTCTTATTGCTTCAATAGCCTTGCGATTTGCTTTTGCACTCTTGGCGCCGTCATATTGCACGCCAGTTACCGCAAGGTTGCCTTTGTACTTGACCCAGAATTCTTGCAAGTGCATCTTGCCCTTGTCAGTAATTATCTTTGTAGCCACCTCATTATCGGTTGCCGGAATGATTCTTGCAGATATCGCATAGCGACGCCTCATCCACTCGGTAACTTCTGACAGGCTCTTGCCCTTATTCATCATGGCAGTTCGCGCCAGATGCGTCGCAAGATCCTTGTCCCCCAAAGAAAACCATGTCGGCGCGCCGAGCTTTTCAAGCTGGGCAAGGCATTCAAAAGAGTCATCCTTGACGCCCCAGCCGCGCTTTTCGTCAAGCAACCCTGCAAGGCCATAGACTATGGTGTCAACGTCAGGGCAAATGTAAAGACCATGAAGCCATATGTTGTCGCCGACGTTAGAGATCACAATTATGTCCTTTGTCAGCGCGGCCAGGCCTCTAACCAGTTTTATAGAACCGGTTCCGCCAGCAAGAATTGTGATCAAGTAATTAGGATGGGTAGTTGCTGCGTTTTATTATATCTGCCGGATGCAATATGACATTCGTGATGATAAAGATTATAAACGTGGTAGAGTCAAATCCTCTCGTGAAGTCTTATGCCACGTTGCTTTCCGGAATAATTGTAGCGCTTTTGGTTACTGGCTTTATTTCCCAGGCATATGCAGCAGATATGGCGGCAACATTGATACCCGATCTTGACAAGTCTAACGCCACATTCGTCGGTGTCAAGAATTTGACCCTCCGATATCCTGAGGGAAGCTCTGTTGCACAACAGCTAAATGGCAAGACTGACAGATTGGATTTTACAATTAATGCAACTGCATCAGACCCCCGCGTGGCCAGCTTGGTACAGGAAACTAACAAGGCATTTGCGGCCGCAAAGAGCCCTGTACAGGTCAATGCTACACTTGTACATTATCAAGCAAAAATTTCAGGTGGACCATCATCTGCCTCGATATCAGTAAAAGTTGAATACCACCCCACTATCCAGAAATTTGTCTTGTCAAAAGATTCACAATCGGGTGGAACCATCGTGGATCTTGAATGGAGGACATTTGTAATAAACGGACCGGTCATTGTGAAATCTCCCGAAAATGGAGATGTTAACATTAATCAAGGAATAGGTGTACTTCAAGCACTTGAGGATAAATATCCCGGTCTTGCATCCAAGATATCAAATTCAGAACTTACAAAGCCTTTCACAGAACCTGTAATGGATTTTAGTAGGTTCAATACCCCGATGGGCAACTGGCACTTTCTTTTTGATCCTGTTGGGGCATACGGTGGCGGAACTATCACAGGTTCAGACTATGGAGGAGCTCGAGCATTATCTGTATACTCGCTAGGCGAAAGCAGCTTCCGAGAAGGGACATTTGAAGCACAAGAGACACAGGCTTCTGGAACACTAGATGGATCAGCGATCAGTGTAAAAGCACAAACGCCTCCTCCCAGCGGCCAGCTTACAATAGCAGGATATTCTAAACTGCAAGGAAGCCAAGGCTCAGAGTTTGCGATAGTGACAAGTGAAGCCCCTGCAGACGCGCAAACCTCGACTGGCGGATTCCCGATACAGGTGCTGCTTGTATTTGGCGGAATGATGGGTGCAATAGCTATCTTCATACTCTTCAAGGCGAGAAAGTAAAAGCTGCGCCTCTCCCGCTTTAATTTATTTCACAAGCAGGTACATACAATCTAAATCACAATGCCTATTATCCAAAATCAAGCTTGCTCAAATAATGAGGACAGAAGAAGAGGCAAAATACGACCTCAACGAGCAGATATTCGAGTTGTATGACAGCGGCATGTCTGTCGAGAATATCTCGGGACGCCTCAACACGACTGTCGACTATGTCAATTCCGTTCTCGGTAACGTGCCAGTAGAAGCAGGCTAGCCTTCGTCTCTCAGGTAGTATCCGGCGTCTGCCAGCGTTGTTATAGTAGCTTTGCCCTTTTGCGAAAGCGACTGACCCGCAAACCTTGTCCTTCCGATGCCTATGGCTTCCTGCTTTGTGTTAAGTATAATGACGAGATCATTTTCTTTTAGCTCTTCAGACGCTTCCACTATCGATTCGCCCATGACATCCCT
>JAJPDY010000060.1 GCA_023252395.1 Nitrososphaera sp.
GTGATGCCGTAATTTGGAAGCTCGTCTGAATGGAACACGCCTTTCAGATCGTAAAACCCGACCAGCTTGCCAAGCTCTTTTCCAAGCCTGATGTCTTTGTACGGCTCAAACCCGATCATGCCTGCAAAGCCCGAGATCCTTATCGCCCTGAAAATCGAGCCCGGCGCGTCAAGGATCTGCTTCACAATTTTTGACTGTGCCCTGCCAAGGATGTCAGTGACGTCTTCAACCCTGTCGCCTACCTTGCCGGCGTCCACTTTTCTTTCTTTTAATTTTTCAGCAATTACAATCAGGCCGTGCTGCCTCTGCATCTCGTGTTCTATCACCTTTATCAGCTGGTCCAACTGCTGCACGCCCTTGACTTCGACCACTGCGCCGTTCTGCACTGATATGTTGACGTCCTGCCTGATGCTGCCAAGGCCGCGGGCAACGCGCCTGCTTGCCCGGAGGAGCCTGCCAAGCGTCAGGGCGACTTGCATGATTTCGTCAGGCTTGCCCGTAACCGGATCAAGCGCAATTTCAACAAGTGGGACTCCCAGCCTGTCAAGGCCGTACTTTCTCACCTGCTTGTCGTCTTCGATCAACTTTGCGGCGTCCTCTTCAAGGCAAATGCTCTGCACACCTACCCTCTTGCCTGCAACGTCAAGATGTCCGCCGGACGCTACAAGCATCGTGCGCTGAAAGCCGGTGGTGTTTGAGCCATCGATCACTATCTTGCGCATCACGTGGATCTCGTCCATCACTTTTGAATGGAGCGCAAGGGAAAATATCAGGGCAGTTTCAAGCGCCTCGCTGCTGACATCGTGCGGCGGCTCCTCGTCGGCCTCTACAAGGCAGCTAGAGCCTGCGGCGGACCTGTATTCCACGGTGCGCATCTTGCTTGCTTCAAACATCGCGGCAGGGTCATAAGCGCCAAGCTCGCTCTGAGTCGGCCGCAATTTGCGCATGAAAGTGTAATCATAATTGTCTGCTTCTTTGCAGCTGCAGTTGCAGAACAGCTTGCTCTTTGTAGCCAGCTGCTGGTGTATCTCAAAGCCGACCTTCAAATCCAGAGATGCGGGGTCTAGTGTCACTGGGCTAGAAAATTGCCTTGCGCGGGTATTAAGCCTTCTCTATGGGAATGCTGGAAGAAATCTCGTTTGCGATGCTTTCCTGCATGACTTTCTTTGCGTCCTTTGCGTTTGCAAGCGCCCACATTGCCTTGACAGTCGCAGCCTCTGATATCATGTCAGACAGCGGTATCACCCCAATGCCAAGAAGGTCCCTGCCCGTGTCGTAGACAGTCATCCTGACGCGCCCCCAGATGCACTGCGAAGTCATGCACACAATCACGCCTGCGTCGACTGCCTTTTGCAGCGCCGGAAAGCACTCCTTGCTCACGTGCCCAAGCCCAGTCCCTTCGAGGATTATCGCCTTGTAACCCGCGCCGGCCGCATGCGCGATCATTTTTGGATCAAAGCCGGGATGGTATTTCAATAATGCGACTCTGTCGTCAAACTTTGTCTTTGCGTCGACGTTGCCGTCAGATCGCCTTTTTGCAAGCTTGATCTCGCTCTTTTCCTGCATCTCTACTGCGCCGTTTCTGACAAGGGCGACAGGCGTAACGTCTATCGACTCAAACGCGTCGCGCCTGCTCGTGTGGTTCTTTCTTACCCGCGTCCCAACGTGGCAGGCCACTGCGTCGTCAGAAGTGCCTGCGTGCATCGCCACAAAGACGCCGGCGTACTCTGACTTTATCGCAAATATCGTGGCGCCAAGCAGGTTGAGTGCTGCGTCCGAAGAAGGCCGGTCAGACGACCTCTGCGCGCCTACGAGCACCACTGGTATTGGTAGATTCTGGAGGGCAAAGCTGAGCGCCGCGGCAGTGTAATGCATCGTGTCGGTGCCGTGCGACACTACGATCCCGCTATATTTGCCGGTCCTGACTTTCTCGGCAACCTTTTCTGCTATCATTGTCCAGTGCTCTGGCTTCAGGTTCTCGCTGTACTCGCTCAGGAGCACCTCTGGATCAATTGAAGCGTGAGTGGCAAGCTCGGGCACCGACGCATAAAGCTCTGAAGCGGAAAGCGCTGCGCGCACACCGCCGGTCCGATAATCTATCTTGCTTGCTATCGTCCCGCCGGTGCTGATAAGCGCGATTTTTGGAAGGTTCTTGCCTTCGGTAATTTCGGGCGCCTTTGCGATCGTGGCAGGTTCGCCCTTTTGCAACTTTGTTATCGATTTTATCCTGCCGACTTGAATGCCAATGTTGTAGCCGCTCTTTAGCTTGACAACAATGTGATCGTCGCTTGCTAATTCGTACCTTGGCATGAGCACGCCGGATGTCTCGCTGTCCTCTGTGGCGATCTTGACGCTGTCGCCAACTGAAACGCCGTGCTTTGACAGTAGCTCAAGGCCGGCTCCCCTGTAGCCGCCACTATCATGCTTTGCCAACGACTTTCAAAGGCGGTTTGAGAGTATATTAACTCTAGGCAAAGAGCGCCTTTGCGCCGTCCACGACGAACTGGACGGCGATTGCGGCAATGAGCACTGCAAACACCCTCGTGACAATGATGGAGCCCCGCCTTCCAAGCACCCTGTAAATCCTGTCCACGTACCTGAGCACGACATAAGTGATGCCGATGACTATCATTATCGATATCGCAGTCGCGACAAGCCCCGCGGTCTGAAACGAGATTATCACCGCGGTTATCGCGCCGGGGCCGGCAAGGAGCGGGAATGCAAGCGGGACGACTCCCGACTCGCCCTGCGCCCCAGCGGCTCCAAACCTCCATTCGCCGTGCGTGAGTAGCTCTATTGCCACGATAAACAGCAATACACCGCCGGCCACCATAAAGCTAGAGATCGTTATCCCAAACACAGATAGTATCTGCGTGCCGGCAACTGCAAAGACAAAGAGCAAGCCCGCCGCGGTGATTATCGCGGTTTTCGTGACTGAAGCCCTTTCAGCTTTTTCCATCTTTTGCGTGATGACGATGAAAAGGGGCACGCTCCCAACAGGATCAATAACTACAAACAGCGCGATTGTGGATTTTGCCAAATCTGCAAAAAACGTGCCTGAAATCGCAAACGGATCCACATTATCTACTGGCGCGCATTGATTATTAGCTGCGCTCGGTTATCTCGATGTTCCTTTCTTCGAGTATCTTTAGGACAGCTTTTTCAATGTCCTTCTCTTTGATGTGGCCAAAGTCCCACGCGTCGATAAAGTTTCGGAACTCGTCTTCGAGCACCTTTGCAGTGTCCTGGAACTCTGCCATCCTGTCAAGCGTGTCAGGCGACTTGAACCCCTTGGCGACCATTATCGGGCAGCGCTGGTCGCCCCCGATGGGGATGTACCACGCGTTCTTTACAAACCTGTAGCGGCCGTCGGCAATCATTGTGTACATGCGCATCAGCTCGTCATTTGTTAGCTTTTGCAGGTCGATAAACCAAGGCTCCTCTAGCAAGGCAGATGGGTGTTTTCCGTCCCTGTGCTCATTCTTGCCGAACAACAACTACTATTGTGCAACCTGCTAGAAATATATTCTCTACCCTTTGTGGTGGCCCGGCGCATGCTTGTCGGCGATTGACTTAACCCTCTCGACGCCCATCATCTCTTTTATCACCTCTGCCACGGGGCCGGGGACAAGCTCCTGCCACTTTTCGCCCGCTGCCATCCTCTTCCTGACCTCCGTGGCAGACATCTCTTCACGTTTGTACAATGGCGCTTCGACTGTCTCGACGCCTCTTTCACGAAAGAGCAGGAGGGTGAACGGGTCGTTTGCAAACACGACTTTGTATTCTGGCACGAGCATGTCCACCTGCCGCGTCCACATAGAATGAACGTCTACGTCTGGGACAGGTATTATCAGTATCCGCCTGATATCAATTTCAGAGTCGGCGTCAAGCGCTTCTTTTATCATTCTGATTCGCTCGCCGGCGGTAAATGGGTTTCTTGGCTCGTGGCTCTTTTGCGCGCTGCCCACCACTATTACCAGTTGGTCTACCTTGCCAAGCGCAAACTTGACAGTCGCAAGGTGCCCCTTGTGGAAGGGCTGGAAGCGGCCAATGAAAAGCCCGGTCGTCAACAGCGATATGCTGGCAGCGACGCTATTTTAAACATATTTTTATGCAAGAAAAATTCTATAGTTTCTATATTCCTGTTCTATTATTAGAACGGGCAAGAGCCCACGTATTCCTTATAGGCTAACTTTTCCATAGAGAATATGGTAAAAGCGGCTAACCATGGACAACTCATCAGTTATTGTCATAGTTCTGGTGGGTATTGCCGCCGCATTTTCTTTAACCTTGTTGGTGCAATCTAGGAATGCTTCGTCAATGCTTGCTTGCTCTAAAATGTCTGCAAATGGCTCTAGCACTGACATTACCTGCTCAGATACTATGCTATAGTATGGAATGTTAACTGGAAGCAGTATCAAGTCTGGGCACAACGACTATGCCTTTGACAATGCCATAGCTGACTTGACTCCATATTTTCTAGCTTCATACGAGCATGAGGATACCACGCCCTTTGTAATATTGCCTTTCTTCTGGTCACTCATTATCACCGCATGAGGCTTGCCCTTGAGCGCCGGCTCGCACAGCTCCTCACAAGACGGATAGAAAGCGTTTAGGTCTACACATATAATGTATCTGTCAGAGGCTGCCACTTCCTTTGTGTATAGGTCAGTATTTTTTTAGGTATCGAGGAAGTGGACGGGTAGATGAGTTTGATTTCTGCATGGATTCCACATTATTTTCTTCCTTTATTCACTTACATTTTCCCTAGTCAAACCACTGCAGCTTTTTCGACATCTCGTAAATAGTCATTTTGCACACTGCCCAGCAAGGAGTAAAGAAAAGACCGATATTTGAATAAAAAGGGCGCAGTAGCAGCTATAATTGCTGTTGTCATAGCAGCAGGTGCAATTGCTGCCTATTCATCAAATATGTTTTCACCAAAGACTGCCCAGAATAATGAAAACGATAATACTCCAAGCCAGCAGCCGTCTGAATCAGGCAACCAGACAACAAATATTCAGACTGTACACATTGACAAGAATAACAAGACAAGTGGTAATTCTACCGCTAATAACGAAAATACTAGTATCAGTAGCAATGAATCCAGTTCGAGCAATACTGGCCAATCCGCAGTATCAACAATACCAGCATCGTCGGGAAATTCTACAACTGCAAATAATACTATAATTGCCAATAATACAATAACCATCAATAAGCCTGTTTACAATAACGATACCGTCATTTACCAACCAGTCACCATCGATATCAATCAGTACGAGACAAAGATAAAGCAGACCCTAAAGATATCCGAGAATGACAAAATCACAGTCAACAAGGAGGGCAATATCATTGTCAATAATAATGACAAGAAAATACGCATTCCATCTCCATCGACTACGGGTACTTATGCTCTAACAATCCGTGCAGCAAGGTTGCCCTCAGATAGCTGGAGCGGCAAATTTGCTGATGACCATATAGGCATGTACGTTTCTGTCTATGACCTGACGGGCAAACAGATTAAGACAGGATTTGCTGACGAAATTGGATTAAAAATTACAGGATTAAAGAATGCGCTCTACCTTGTTTATCCTGCGGATTGCGATAATTGCGCAGGCACAAAGAATGACATTCTATTCCAAAAATGGGAAGATGGAAGCAAAGACAGGCCAAGGATGATTCCTGCTGGAAGCGACATTACAGCCTCTTACTCTCTGAAGGCGCCCAACTCTAATCAGCCATCACAACAGCCGCATGAAGACCCTGTGACGATAACGGTGAAAAACTTACCGGCAGCTGCAAAGGTTGGAGATACCATCAATTTTACAGGTAGTGTAAAATCTAATACAAAAGAAATCACTGTCAAGCAAGGCGACACAATTCAGATGTGGGAGGCAGATAACGTTGCCGAGCCTACCCATCAAGGGGACAAGCCAATCAGGGAGTTCACATTAGATAATGATAAGAAATTCTTAGGCTCTTGGCTAGTGCAAGCACTTGACGGCACAGGTTGCCCTTCAACAGAGCCCAACTGCGAAACAATCCAGAAGGACGATATGCACAAACTTGAACTCTATTTCGTATATGTTAATCATGATATTATTAGCAAAGCAAGCGCTGCCGTTCCTGCTTCAACCGTTACTGAAAACTTGGGAAATAGTAGCGAAGGTTACTATTGGAGCAAAGTATACAAGCTCGGTGTCGAGGACATCTCAAAAGAACTTCAGGTAAGCGCAGGTATTGTGAAGTTTGCACCTAATCCCGCCATGATAGGTGATAGTGTAGTTATTACCGGCTACGTTACATCACCTGCATTTAGTCCAGAGGGTGAAGCGATGGTCTATGGTAGCACAATACACAATTCCAACGGAACTATTGGAACAGCTGCTGTTAGAAATGTTAGGGCCATTCCTGTTCAAGGGGGCGGGATTGTGTATCAAGGTGAATTTACTATAGAATTTGATGTAACAGCTCTGGATAATGATGCTACAAAGGACATCTTTGAATTTAAGGCGACCTATGTTCCAAGTGCCTACGAGCCTAATGCAGTCGTATCTAACATCAAGCCGCCATCTGTCCTGACGATAATTACCCAAGATGAAATTCCACAACAGCCGCCAATAGGAAACACCAGCAAGCCAAGCGTGACACTCCAAATGGACAAGGAGTCATACTCTACGGGAGAAAGCGCAAGGCTATTTGGAGATGTCAAGCCTATACCAATACAACCGAAAAGTGGTGTAATCCCACAACTTCTAGTTATCGTGTACAATTCTAAAGCGCAGCCATTTACGAGTGAGAGCATAGAGCCTGATTCACAAACAGGTCAATACGAATTCCTTTTCAGCTTGACCGCCGATGGTAACGCGGAATCTGCTGTTATTCCGGGCACTTGGTCGGTGAATGCTTCATACGACAATGGAGCAGTTAATGCAACAACTACTTTTAAAGTCGTGGATAATACAACTATTGCAGGCAACGTAATAGAAGGAACGG
>JAJPDY010000061.1 GCA_023252395.1 Nitrososphaera sp.
CATCACGCCGTCTGCCCCGCTGCCAAGCCCTGTCTTTATTTCGCCAAGAACGCTGTCAAGGTCCCTGCCTGCGTTGCCGGTGGCGACATAGATCATTACCTTGATCCCGCTGTCGTGGAACTTGTCTATCACTTCTGGCTTGAGGTTAATCTCGCCCGTCGAGGTATGGTACGGGCTTATCACGAATTCTGGCTTGACGTTGATTATCCTGTCAATGTCATGGCCGAGCTTGCCAGCATGGTCTGAGTACCAGCCGTAATACACCACGAACTTGCGGTACGTGGCCGCCCCCGGCTCTGACGCGGCAAGCACGGTGGACGATGAAAGAAACGACAGGAAGATCATGGCAATGAATGCTTTTAGTTTCAACTACTAGTAGGCTCAGCTTTTCGGGCTTATTTAAGACGGAAGAAACTGTCTTGCAGAAAATTGTGCAGGCACTGACATGTTTTTATTTTGAAGCCGCTCTATAATGGCAGTGTGAAGGTCTACAGCTTCAAGTGCAAAAACTGCGGGTACGGATCGAAACTGCCACTTGGTAGCTCGGACCTTGACCAGACTCTTGTGGACGTTAACGCGGATTACGCGGAATACCGTCTTTTCGTATGTAGAAAAGAGTCAAAGTTCGTACATGCCGATATTCATGACAAGGATTTTAGAGGCATGTGCCCGTCTGACGGAACCGAGCTCGAGGAAGTAGACCCAAGGCAGACAAAATGCCCCCGCTGCGGCAAAGAGCTTGAAGTTCAGGAGATCAACCCGCTTGCGACGGCCGACAGCGCCACAGAATAACATATTATATCCAGTCGTAGCAAGAAACATCAGGTAATGGCTTCCCTGAATCTCGCTCAAAAGATAATATCGTCGCATCTGGCAGACGGCAGGATGGAACCGGGCCAGGAAATAGGGCTCAAGGTTGACCGCGTTCTTATGCAGGACGCAACAGGCACTATGGCGTGCCTCCAGTTCGAGGCTATGGGCATTCCGCGTGTCAAGGTGGACCACGCGGCAATCTATGTCGACCACAACATCCTCCAGACAGGCTTTGAAAACGGCGACGACCACCGCTTCTTGCAGACTTTTGCGTCAAAGTACGGCATCCACTATTCAAAGCCGGGCAACGGCATCTGCCACCAGGTGAACCTTGAGCGCTTTTCTATACCGGGCAAGCTTTTGATAGGCTCTGACAGCCACACGCCCACTGCCGGCGGGGCAGGCATGATGGCGATAGGGGTCGGCGGCCTTGACGTTGCAGTCGCGATGGCAGGCGCGCCATTCTACACAAAGATGCCCAAGATCGTGGGAGTAAAACTGACAGGCAGGCTCAGGCCGTGGGTTACTGCAAAAGACATCATTCTTGAAATGCTTCGCAGGCTGACTGTCAAGGGCGGCGTCGGCAAGATATTCGAGTATTACGGCGAGGGCATCAAGAGCCTCGGCATCCCACAGAGGGGCACGATATGCAACATGGGAGCCGAGCTTGGGGCAACTACTTCGCTCTTTGAGTCTGACGAGCTGACGCTTGATTACATGACACGGCAGGGCAGGCCGCAGGACTATGTGCGCTTTGCCGCAGACCCGGGATGCACGTATGACGAAAACATGGAGATAAACCTGAGCGAGCTAGAGCCCATGATTGCGCTCCCAGGCTCGCCTGACGCAATTCACAAGGTGCGCGACGTGCAGGGCGCAGACGTCCACCAGGTGCTAATCGGCTCTTGCACAAACTCTAGCTATGTCGAGATGATGACCGTGGCGCACGTGCTCCAGGGCAAGAAGGTGCACCCAAACGTCACTATGGCAATCAACCCCGGATCAAAACAGGTTCTCGAAACGGTGGCACGCGACGGCTCGATATACAACATCATTGCTTCCGGCGCGCGCCTGCTTGAAAGCGGCTGCCAGGGCTGCATCGGCATGGGCTCTGCGCCGGGGACAGACTGGGTCTCTATCCGCTCATTCAACCGTAACTGGCCGGGAAGAAGCGGCACAAAGGACGACAAGGTATACCTGACTTCGCCCGAAGTGTGCGTGGCTTGCGCGGTGACAGGCAAGATAACAGATCCACGAGACCTTGGCGAGTACCCAAACATTCCGTGGCCGGACAAGTTTGTGATTGACGACTCGGGCATCGTACAGCCGGCGCCGGCAAACCAGGCAGAAAATGTTGAAGTGTCAAGGGGCCCCAACATACGCCCGCTGCCATTGCGCCAGCCAATGGAGTCTGTGCTCAATGGAGAAGTTTTGATTAGAGTCGGCGACAACGTCAGCACTGACGCAATAATGCCAGCTGGAGCAAAAATATTGCCGCTCAGAAGCAACGTACCAGCTATCAGCGAATATGTGTTCTACTGGCTTGACCCAGAATTTGCAAAGAGGGCAAAAGAAAAGCACGGCGGATTTATCGTCGGCGGGGAGAATTACGGCCAGGGCTCAAGCAGGGAGCACGCGGCGCTTGCGCCCATGTACCTGGGTGTCAAGGGAGTGATTGCAAAGTCGTTTGCAAGGATACACAGGGCCAACCTCATCAACTTTGGCATAATCCCGTTTGAGTTCCAGAATGCGTCAGACTTTGACCTGCTCGCGCAGGGAGTGCCAGTGACAATAGACAACGTAGTCGCCAGCCTGAAAGACGGGAGCAAGACGATGGAAGCGTCTGCAGGCAAGGACGGCAAAATAACACTAAAGATCGACCTCACTCCAAGGCAGAGGCAGGTCCTTATCGCCGGCGGCCTCTTGAACTACATCAGATCAACTCAGCGATCCTGATGGCCACCAAATTCCTGATAGTTATCGCCGCAGTAGTCGCAGTGATGGCTGCGCTCGTCCTTTTGCCAAGTTTCAACAAGGGGCCTGCCACTACAGATCAGACGCAGATGAGCCTCGAGTACAACAGGCAGCACCTGTCAAGAATAGAAAACGGCCAGTTTGCAGCGACAAGCGCAGAAGTGCTGACGATCGGAAACGACGGCTCGGCAAAGTACAGAAAGCTCGTGGGCGCGCCTGACGAAAAGGCGTTCACGATAAGTAGTGACGACTTGAAGCGGCTGAAAGACCTGATAGTTGGAACCGGCTTTATGCAAATACCGGATGCAAACTACCAGCAAAAAGAAGGGCTTGCAAGCGTAACACAGTACACGCTCAAGGTGAGCGCGGACGGCAGCACAAAAACCATCAACTGGGTCGACCCGGACTCTAACGACAGCGTCCCGTCCATAATCGGCAACGTCGGAGAGCAGCTGGACAATATAATAACAAAGTACGCCGGCTGACAGAAAATATATAGAGCATTTAGCGAATTGAAGTTATAATGACAATATCCCTCGTGGCCACCGAGCCAAAACCCAAGGGCGTCAAGATCGACATGGTTGAAAACGCCCAGATGGTTCGCGGGACCACTTTACTCAAGCGCGGCTTTGCGCACATGCAAAAGCACGGCGTCGTAATGGACGTTACAAACGTAGAGCAGGCAGTCATTGCCGAAGAGGCCGGCGCAGTCGCGGTGATGGTTCTTGACAAACTGCCGTACGACGTCAGAAAGGCAGGCGGGGTTGCGAGGACTGCAAGCATCAAAGTAATCCAAGAGATAATGGACGCAGTAACTATCCCGATAATGGCAAAGTGCAGGATAGGTCATACCGACGAAGCCCACGTGCTCGAAGTTGTGGGAGTCGACATGGTGGACGAAAGCGAAGTGCTGACTCCGGCAGACGAGGAGCGCCACATCTGGAAGTGGGACTTTACCACGCCATTTGTCAATGGCGCCAGAAATCTCGGCGAGGCACTGAGGAGAATCGAGGAAGGCTGCGCTATGATAAGGACAAAGGGCGAGCCGGGAACGGGCAATGTTGCCGAAGCAGTTGCTCACATCAGGCTCGTCAACAGCGAGGTACGCAAGATACGCTCTATCTACCAAGACAGCGACAAACAAGAGCTGATGAAGGCTGCGCGCGAGCTCAAAGTGTCGTACGCGATGGTTGAAGAGACTGCGCGCCTAGGCAGGCTCCCGGTTGTCAATTTTGCGGCAGGCGGCATCACCACTCCTGCTGATGCGGCGTTACTCATGAACCTTGGCTGCGACGGCGTGTTCGTAGGCTCTGGGATATTCAAGTCAGAAGACCCAGCGCAGAGGGCAAGGGCGGTGGTGCTTGCGACCACGTTCTACGACGACGCCAAGATAGTGATGGAGGCGCAAAAGATGGTGGACGAAAAGAAGTCGCTCCTTGGCATGGATACCAAGAACTTGGAGCTTAGGATGCAGGAAAGAGGCCAGCACGCTTGAGCAGCAAAAAGAAATCGCTAACCATTGGAGTCCTTGGCTTTCAGGGCGACATTGAGGAAAATGTCTCTGCTACAAAGCAGGCGCTGCAGGAGCTCCAGATCGATGGCAACGTGCAACTGGTGCGCTACCCTGAAGATGTGGAAAAAGTTGACGGCCTGATATTGCCTGGTGGCGAGAGCACGGTGCAGAGTACACTTGCAGCAATTCAGCGTTCGCTGCCAGTGATAAAGAAGCGAATCTCTGAAGGCATGCCGGTGATGGGCACGTGCGCGGGCATGATAATGCTTTCCAAAAGAGCCTATGATAGAGTAGTGGGCGACACGAAGCAGAAGCTGATAGGCAACCTTGACATTGTAATCGAGCGCAACGCTTTTGGCAGGCAGAGCGAGTCGTTTGAGGCAGATCTTTCGATAGGCATGCTTGGCAAGGAAGCATTCAAGGGAGTCTTCATTAGGGCGCCGGCGGTAAGCGAGGTGGGCAAGGACGTCGAAGTTATTGCAAAGCTGAACAACAAGGTCGTGGCAGTAAGGCAAAAGAACATCATTGGCACCGCATTTCACCCCGAGCTCTCAGGCGACTCTAGGATGCACAGGCAGTTTGTCAAGATGGCAGTGGACTTTAGCCGTAAAAGTGCTTAATATATAAGCTTGTTCCCAAAAACAGATAATTTCTTATACTAGTTTCTGGTATAGCAAGGCTACCAAATGATGCCCAAAAATGGCTATAATTATTATCAGATCAGAGTGTCGCTTGAGCGGGCTCTCGATGTAATGGGCGAGTCATCCAAGAAGACCCTGATGTTTCACATAGCCAAGCATTACGGCATATCGTTTGAAGGCAAGGGCTGCTCCCTCGGAGAAATCGAGGCTGCTCTCAAGGGAATCCTTGGATCCGGCGCGGCAATAATCACCGACAGAATGTACAGAGAACTCCAAGCCATGGCAGAATAAGCCTATGCATACAGGAAAAGCTATTTGTATTAGAGAGCACTGGAATCAGAACAGGTCATGGGGAGTGTAGAGCAGTGCAAGGAGATTGTTGCGTTGGACGACAACATCCTTTTGGCGGCAATCATAGAGAACGCCACCCTGCTCGGCCTGCATTTTAAAAAATCGATGGCCCCTCCAAACGAGCAGCGATTCAAGGTGCTCCGCGTACAGACCGAGCTCATGATCTCGATGGCAAAGAACAACGAGGATTATTTCGGCGAGCTCGAATACCTGATGTTCCACAGCAAGTTGCTCGACATGTTCCTCTTTCCGCTAGGCAAAAGCCGCAAGCTGCGGATTCTGGCAGTTGCGGTAAAGCAGCCCTACAACCACGAAGAGATTACGAAAAAAATACTGGGCGGCCTGAACAAGCTAAAGACTTCTACGCAATAAAAAAGAACCCAATTGCGATTATCAAGTAGACCGCAGTCAGCATCATTCCTTCAAACCAGTTGCTCTTGCCGTCGTGCACTATCAAGTTCAGTATTATCGCGGCAAGAAATATCGTAACAAGCTCAAAGAGCGTGAACACGAGCGTAAAGGGCTGGCCCATGGCAATGCCGGCGATGACAAGAATCGGCACGACAAACAGCGCTATCTGGGTGCCAGAGCCGGCGGCTATGCCTATCGACAACTCGATCTTGTTCTTCCTTGCAAGCATGATTGCGCTGCTGTGCTCTGCGGCATTTCCCACAATTCCGACGATTATTGCTCCGACAAACAGCTCGCCAAACCCAAGCTGCTTGCCGGTAGCTTCTACAGAGCCTACCAGTATCTCGCTTACCACTATTACGCCGACCATGCTGGCTGCAAGCAGGATAAACGACTTTTTCTTGCTCCACTGCGAATGATGCTCTTCCATTTCCTGCTGCTCCCCGCCTTCTACTGATGGCGGAACAAAGAGGTGCTTGTGTGTAAAGAACGTGAACACTATTCCAAGGATATAGACTGCAAGCAGGATTATGGCAAGCGCGTCGCTCAGCACCTGCACTTTTGCCTGATCTGCAGGCGATGATGCCATCATGGTGCTTGCCAGAATAGTCGGAACAGCAAGGCCGATTATGGCAAGGAATAGCATTGATGACTGGAAGCCGACGTTTTCACGGTTAAAGCGCTGCTCCTTGTGCTTGAATCCGGCGGCAACTATGCTCAGGCCAAATATCAGCAATATGTTGCCAAGTATCGAGCCTGTGATTGATGCCTTTACAAGGTCAAACAGGCCGGCGTTGATTGCGACTACTGCGATAATTATTTCTGCGGCGTTTCCAAAGGTGACATTCAGGAGCGACCCCACGGTGGCGCCGTAGTGGACTGCCAAATGCTCTGTAGAGTCGCCTATCAGCTTTGCCAGAGGCACGAGGGCGACTATCGCGACTGCAAACAAAACCAGATGATCCGCGCCGGCAAAATCAAGCGCAACAGCTACTGGGGCAAATACAAGCAGAAAATAGATGGCTGACGATTTTGACAGCCTGACAGACCTAAGCAACGGATTCTGGTATTGTTTGTCAGGTATGCTTTAATTGTTTTGTACAAACGGATGTTGAGCAATTATGAATCGTTGGTAGCAA
>JAJPDY010000062.1 GCA_023252395.1 Nitrososphaera sp.
GGCTGCGGCGCTTATAGTAATAGCCAACGTAAAATACTACTTATTCTGCAGGTTGCTAGAGACAGATGTAACTTGAAAGTAAGAATCTACTTTTGCAAAGAGCCTGACGCGGGGTTGATGATGAAAGGACGGCTGAGCCGCCAGGCCCTTGGCACCGTCTATGACCTTGTATGGGAGTCGGAGTTCAAGAACCTGATTACGATGGGCAAGCTCTTGCTCAAGCTCACCGGCACGCCAGCGCCTTTTGGCATCGCGCTAAAAGAAAGGAGGAGCCACGACACGATAGCCCCCGGCGACATTATCGAGATGGGCAGGGACTTTTACATGGTCATGGAAGTAGGCGTAAAAAAGATAGAGCTGGCATGAAGTCATGCCATGCTTCCAGCTTCAGCCACCCTGATCTGCTTTTCAAGCTGGAAGCTTTTGCCAGACACCTCGTCAGTTATTGTGTACTTGATGTTGTAGTCGCCTACGGGGAAAGGCCGCGCCTGCGTGAGCGTCAGCTCCAAGAACAGTTCTGTATTGGCCCTATGGGAAACTATGCTTCCAACCGGCACATTCTCTATTGTCTGGAGCTCTGTGCCGTTAGAGCTGGCGATGACATAGTCTGCGGTCATGTTCATCAAATACAGAGAGCTTCCATTGCCGTCTGGAATTTGCTTGTAGCCAAAGCCCACCGGCTCTACGTAAAGCACGATAGTTTCGCCGGGCCGGAAGACACTGCCATGCTCTTGATAGACTCCATAGCCTGCGGCAGAGAGCGGCTCAACAAAAGTGCTGAAGGTGGCGTTGAACTCTGTCTGGTTCCACACAGACATGTACTGCTCTTTTGCAGAGTCGAGTGTCATGTTTGCTGACGAGGTTGTAGTATTGCTGGCAGGTAATCCAGAGGATGATGTTTGGTTCTGCGCCAGAGCAGTGCCCGACATTGCGGCAATTCCAACAGCTAAGGCAATTAGCAATAACGTATTGCGGCCGAATTTGTTGTACATGGTACAAACCATACCTGCATAATTCTTAATTGGTTGGATGTTATCGTAGGCGAATACGTTCAGTTTTATCTACGTGAAAATGTTTCAAAAACAGAGGTGGACGGCGCTTGGCGATTCTGCACCAACGACCTTGTTACAGCCTATGCCGTTAAAGTCGCGTTTTTTCATTAGATGCAGTTTTGTTCCGCCAAGCGCCACAGTCAAGCCATGGCTTTCGACGTCATCACTTTATAATGACAGTAATTACATAAAAACATTTTGATTTGCCGAATAACTTTAATAATGATGTCAAAAAGCAGATTTTAGGGACATAATCACTGATTACGTGGTATTTTTTATATCATATGTGTTGGTTTTTTGGTCGGCACATGCCGCACCAGCTTTTTGTACATTTTTAACGCCGGCCATTCATGGTAGCCGCGTTGCTCAACGTCCTAGTATCCCGGCTGCTTGCCGGCTCTGGCTGCCGCAAACTACTTGCTGGAGACGGGATAACAACTGCCGAGTTGAGCATCAGGGGCATGCAGGGCATCTTTGACTCGATATCTGTAGACGCCCGGCTTATGAAAAAAACTATCCCTGCGATAGGCGAAACATCAAGCATCGCCAAGAACCTTGACGAGTACCAGTTCCTCATATGTTCGCTTATCCCGTCACTGCCAGACTCGAATCCTTCAAAGCTCCAGCTTCAAAAATACCGTGTGGCCATAACTGCCGCGTTTGCAAAGTTAGTTTCAGCCCTCAAAGAGATCCGGCAAGACGACCTTGTTCAGTGGAACAGGCACGCCAAGTCATTGCTTGAAGAAACGTCAGAAGCATACGTAAAGGCAAAGTCAAACGCAAAATTGCAGGTAACAAGTCACAAAGAAGCATTCGAGTTTTTCGGGGTGCCCGAAGAAAAGATAGATGCTGCACTCCGCAGCCTATATGGGCAAAATGAGGGGTAGGGCTCCTACTGCGGAGCCGCTGTCATGTTCTGCTTTACTACATCGCCGGGATAGAGGATGCCTTCGAGTATGCGAACCTTTGAAGCCAGCCTGCCAGCTACGATATCAGGGTCTGAAGCCTGCTGGGTCCAAACGTACAGTATGTTGCCGCCTTTTCCAGCGGTGATAAATGGATTTCCGGGCGTGACATTCGTTGCCTGAGTGTCGCTTGTAGTGGATACGGCATTAAACCCGAGCCTGTTTATGTGCTCGTCAAAGCTGTCCTTGCCGCTTGCCGGGACTGAAAACACGCCTACCGTTGGCGTTGAGGAATTTGTGAGTGGATCGTTATCTGTGCGGCTGACGACGTTTATTGTGCTGTTTGCCTTTATGGATGGATCAGAGACCGTGTACTGCCCTGTCTGGTTGAAAGTAAAAGTTGTTGTGTTCTGGTAAGGAACCTGTGAGGAATTGGACACCGCCTTTCCTGTCTCAGCGTTTGCGATGCTTATGCGATGGGTCAAATTGACGTCTGCGTTCAGCCAGATAACAGTTGTTCCATTAACCACAGTCGCGTTGGCCGGCAAGAATCCCTGCCACGATGACTGATTTGTGGTTACATTGTCCGGGATTGTGATCACCAGATTCTTGACGTCTGCGTCAACGGTTATGCTGTTTGTACTGTTAACCAGCTGAGCATCGAGTTGGCTGCTGTTTGGCAGCTGCCGCTGCAATGCACTCGGGGCCTGCTGCGCGGCGGCTGCCTGGCTGCCAGCTACCATCAGGGTCGCGAGCATTGCAAGTGCTAGGACGGCGATTGTCTTTTTCAGAATCATCGTCAAGCACGAACATTAATTTTTTAAAAGGGTTACAGAAGCGGAATCTGGCAAGGCAAGCCGGATAAAAATAGAGAATTGTGTACTGCAAAAAGCATGGCATAAATGTGAAGGTTCCGGCGTACATGTCATGGCCATTGCTGTTGCGCTTGTCGAGCCGCAGTACCATGTCAACGTGGGGCACGTTGCCCGGCTGATGAAAAATTTCGGCCTGCGCAGGCTGTACATGACAAACCCACATTATGATGAGATGGAGGCCGTGAGGTACGCAATGCACGGCAAGGACGTCCTTGCGTCGGCAAAGGTCGTTACTCTGGAGCAGCTGAGGAAGAAATTTGACATCTTGGTCGGGACTACTGCGATAAAAGCCACAAGCAGGCTAAACGTCCTTCGCGAATCTATAACTCCAGAGCAGATGGCCGAGATAATCCATGATGCAGGCAGCAAGGATTTTTGCATCGTGCTTGGCAGGGAATCGTCGGGGCTCAAAAACAAAGAGCTTGGGCTGTGCGACCTTGTGTGCGTCATTGACACAAAGACAAAGTACAGGACGATGAATATCGCACATGCCCTTGCGCTACTGCTGTACGAGATCTCGAAATTAAAGCCGGAGGTGCCCGTGAAAAAGAGCAAGAAAACGATGGACCTTGCTTCGCAAGAGGACATTGACCTTCTGATGCAGTATGTTGACAGGGTGGCAGACCTTGGCAATTATGACAGTCACAAAAAGCCGCTGCTGGACGCCGCGGTCAAGAAAATGATCGCCAAGAGTGCGCCCACAACCAAGGATGTCATGCTGCTTGTGTCGCTGTTGCGAAAAAGCGCGCTTGCAATAGAGCGGCAAAAAAAGCATTGACGAGATAATTTATGGTAGATTATTATCCTCAATATCGCGCTTTATGGATGAATAAAAACTTCCACAATCATCGTATATCTAGGTAACGCAGAATTCTAAGAGCCAGAGCTTCCAAAAATGATATATCAACTCGATTCTTGTCGAGTTCGATGCGATCCAACAAACCAATAATCGCAATAGCCGTCATTGCTGCAGCTCTTACTGCAGCGTCAACAACAACACTAGCACCAGCATACGCAGACAGCGGCAACGGCCTTATAATCCCGATGTATGGATGGGATGCAGGCTGGGATGATGTAATCCACGCAAAGAAAGAAAATTCAGGAACCAAGATGACAGTCATTATCAATCCATCGAGCGGGCCCGGCTCCCGTGATTCGCACTGGGCTAACGTAGTAGACGACCTGCAGGATGCAGGCATCCGAGTTGTCGGCTACATCGCAACATCCTATGCAGGAAAAAGCGCTGATAGCATAAAGGATGATATGGACAAATACTATGATTGGTACGGTGTAAACGGAATCTTTTTGGACGAGGTGAGCACAGGAGACGCGAGTTATTATGAATCGCTACGTCATTATGCAGAAAAGCCAGATGGAACTCAGGATGTTATCCTGAACCCCGGAGCGCCAGTTCCCTCGTCATATGAAGATGCAGGCGATGTCATCATAGTTTACGAGAATTCAGGATTGCCATCGCATGTGGAATCAAATGGGATCAGCGAAAGCAAGCTAGGAGTGTTGTCTCACGGAGGCAACCCAAGCAAGAGCGACTACCAAGATGCGACCGATGATGTAAAGTATGTGTACGCTGCACCAGACTGGCTGCACGTTGCATCAAACGTCGACGACCAAGCAAACTGGGCTGACTAGCTCTCCTACCTTTCTTTTTTTGACTGGCAATGCCTTAATATATCAACTACTGCCGCCTGCAATGCATGCAAGGAATTCAAAAGACGAAATGTGCTTCATGTGGCGTCATGTTTATGTCTGAAAACGGCGCAAGCAAGTGCCCTTCGTGCTCGTCATCGCACGGACACGGTCATGACATGGGCGGCTGCGGTTGCGGACACAGCCACTAATTTTAGTGACGAGGATGTAGGACTGGCCCGCCCAATACACGTCATTGCGGGCCAGCTCATCTCTCTTTTCTTGTGTGTGTTTTCCAAGTCGTTTACGTTTCTGCTATCAGCAGCATGACTGAAAGCTGGCGCACATCTACCCCACGGCATTTCAATAGAGTGGCAGGGTTGCAACCAAATCAATAGCGTGCCATCCCATGACGGCACGGTTGATTCACACCCCTCTACAGGTCAGACACTTGCTATTTTTATCCTTCGCATTTCTTCATTTGCATGTCTTTTGCTGCACTATTTTCTGCGCTTGCCTCTCTTTTCGTTATTTGCTTTGCTTTTCCGTTATTGCATACTGACTCTCTCACGTCGCCATGGGCGCCAGTTGTCGCCCCGCTTTCGTTTTGTGCAACATACCGTAGAATGTACGTCTGAAAAATCAGCGAGTCAACATTTAGGATGCTATGGACAGTTTTGCATTAACTTACTATAAAATTAGTAGCCGGATTTTGCTTGATATTTATGGCAGGATCGAGTTGAGGTGGATAATGTCTAGATACTCCGAGCTGGCTCCGGGCTTGAAGATATGCCGGGTCCTCAACGGCATGTGGCAGGTTGCAGGCGGGCATGGGCGCATAAACCCCGAGCTGGCAATTGCAGAGATGGTGAAATACCACGACGCCGGCTTTACAACCTGGGATCTGGCTGACATTTATGGTCCCGCGGAGGATTTCATTGGCGAGTTTAGGCGCACGTTATCTAGATTAAAAGGCGAAGAGGAGCTGCGCAACATTCAGGCGCTGACAAAATGGGTGCCTGACCCGCAGAGGATAACGCGGTCAATCGTCCAGTCGAGCATCGAGAAGTCGATGCGCCGGATGGGTGTCAGCTCTATCGACCTGCTACAGTTCCACTGGTGGGACTACAACAACCCATACTATATTGACGCTCTCAAGCATCTCTTTGACCTTCGCAATGAAGGCAAGATAAAACAAGTCGGCCTTACGAATTTTGACACGGAACGAATGGAGGTAATGAGAGACGCGGGCCTGCATGTCGCGTCAAACCAAGTGCAGTACTCTATAGTCGACAGGCGGCCTGAAGCCAAGATGGCTCGGTTTTGCAAGGAGAATAATGCCAGCCTGCTCGCCTACGGCACTGTCTGCGGCGGCCTGATGTCAGAGCGATATCTGGGCAGGCAAGAGCCTTCCCAGTCAGAGCTTGACACGCTGAGCCTAAGAAAGTACAAGCGCATGGTGGACGCGTGGGGCGGCTGGGACCTGTTCCAAGAGCTCCTCTCAACTCTGAAAGAAATAGCGCAAAAGCACGACGTGAGCATCGCAAATGTCGCGACGCGCTACATCCTTGACAGGCCGGCTGTAGCCGGGGTCATAATTGGCGCAAGGCTTGGAATAGCCGACCACAGAGAAGACAACGCGCGCGTGTTTGACTTTAGTTTGGACGGCGAAGACATTGGCAGCATAGAAGACGTATGCAAAAAAGCAAACGACTTGTTTGAAATGATAGGGGACTGCGGAGATGAGTATAGATCATAAAACGGTACTGACTTTTCGTAATCATAATTCTAAATTCAAATAAGCAGAGCTGCAACGTAGGCTTGTAATGAAAGCAAGTTTTGCAATTATGTTATCGGTGCTTGCAACAGGAGTGATTGTCACGCCAGCTGCCTTGGCAATTTCATATGGACCGACAGGCAACACTACTGCTGCCGGCAACACAACAACCACTGCTAACGCCACAGGTGTGGCCAACGCGACTGCACCTGCAGGAAACAATGCAACAGTCACGGTCACGCCGCCGGTACAGTCGCCGGGCGGAACTGTCCTTGTGCAGGCCAACGGCCTAGCTCCAGATGCTAACGTGACCATAATGGTTAACAAAAGAGTAGCCGGTATGAGCGGAACGGATGAAAACGGAACGCTACTCTATGCTCTGGGAGTGCCAGATGAAATAAAGATAACCGAGACCAGAGTCGACAATTCTACAGGCAAAGAAACTGTGAAGAATGAAACGCACACGTGGGACGGCACGGTAAAGGTAGTTGTAATGGATGGATCTGGCAATTCAGGCTCAGGTGAACTGACGGTTCTCAAGAAGGTGGGGCAGTCAGGCGCA
>JAJPDY010000063.1 GCA_023252395.1 Nitrososphaera sp.
TGATGTAAAACCGGTATTGATTACAGCAATAGGGTATAAAGTATGATATGAAAATGGATCAGTTCCTAAACCGTAGAACCAGACTGCTAGCAAGGATTACGACAAATTCTTCATTTACGTTCCAGCGGAGGTTGCAAGAGATGGAACCTTTCCTTTCAAACCACAGGATGAGCTAATTATCAAAATAGACAAAGATAGAAAGAGACTCTTGATAGAGAAAACAAAGTCGTAATTTTTCTGGTTGCTCAGCAAGAACGCGATTATTGTAAGAAAAATTGAATCTATTGATCTGGGCCGATGTTATGAAGAAAGGATCTAAAAGCATCGCCATTTACAAACTGACTAAAAATCAACTTCCACACCGCGCCTTTCATCATAACTGTATGTGTATTTTTCATCACTTGCAAGCGGTATCCTAGCCATTGAGGATCAGAAGAGTATTTAAAGAAAAGAAACCATTGAAGATTTTCTAATGCTAACACTAAGCAGTGGTCAAGCCCTTTTGCCTGGCAGAAACGAACAAATTTTAATATATGCCTACATTGCGCTCTACCTGTAGGTAGAATACTAGTTGTCAGTAGATATGGCAGTAAAGGTTCTCGATGAGAGCCTTGGAAAAGTTGTGCTTATCAAGCTAAAGGGCGGCAAGGTAATAAGGGGAAACCTTCATGGTTTCGATCAACACATGAACCTGTTACTTGAAGATTCTGTAGAGATTCTGGACGAAGGCAAGTCAAACGACTTGGGCACCATTGTTGTCAGGGGCGACAACGTGGTGATTATTTCGCCGCCGCCAAAGTAATGAGAGGTGTCTAGAAGGAAATGACAAAAGGCACTACATCAATGGGCAAGTTCACGCGCAAAAAGACCCACATACGTTGCAGAAGGTGCGGCCACAACTCTTTCCACAAGCGTGGCAAGGAATGCTCCAAATGCGGCTATCCAGATCCAAAGATGCGCACGTACCGCTGGATAAAGCGGCAGGTCGTCTAGTACCAACAGAAAGCTTTTCTGTTAGCTCATATCAATCACAAGCATGTCCGCAGAATTTGCCCTTATCGCCGGCTCGTCAGTCGCGGGGGCGATATCGGCTGCATTTATCGAAAAGTTGTCACGAGCCCGGGCAAGCGAAAAAAAGCCAGAAACAAGGTCGACTAGCGCCGCCAGGGCAGAACTCGTTTCACTCTTGTTTGAGAAAAGCCTAGCATCTGAAGCCATAACCCGGGTGTATGAAGCATCTCAGGAAGGCAAGATCGACAGGCTCGAGCGGGACAGGCTCTTGCTGAAATACAAGCAGCAGCTCGACTCTCTCAACTTGAAAATTGCACAGCTGCAGCCAGTGGCAGACTATGCCGATCTTTCAGAATTACGCAACAACCTTGTGTCGCTTCTTGAGAACAGGATCTCTTCTCTCGATCAAAGGCTGCTTCAGATGTCAAAATCAGGAGCTTCGCCCGCCGACGTCGACTCGGAGGTGCAAAAGATAATCGCCGAAGTCACAAAAGTGCAGGCCGCTCCAGTAGATCACAAGCCCTTCAAGTCGGAAGAAAAGAGCATAGAGCAGCTGCAGAGCGAGATAGTGCAGGCTCTCCAGCGTCTAGAGCAAGTCGAGATAGACAAGGACTAGCCTACATCACAACATTCAGCGCTTTTGGAATCACCTGAAATGTGGCCGGCAGTATCCCTATCGGCTCGCCATCTATTGTGACTGTCACATTTCTTTCCTTTGACTTGATCGCGACTCTTTTTGCCTGCGCGTATAGTATGTTGTCGTTGGAATAGTCGCCGGTCTTTATGCTGACCAGCTCGTCAAGCATCTTCAAACTTCCCGAGTCCTTTATGACGACGATGTCGAGAAGGCCATCAGATATGTCTGCTCTTGGTGCCACCACAAATCCTCCGCCAAGGAATTTTCCATTGGCAACTACCCCCATCGTCATGTTTGTCTGCATCCTTTTGCGCCTGTCAATTGAAAACTCGCAGATATTGCTTTCATACGCTGGGACCGTGGAGATGATCGCTGCGACGGTGGACACGAGCCTGCTCTTTACCTTGCTCCTTACTTTTTTTGACCTGTCGATTATCTCTGCCCCCACTCCCATTTCAGCTGCATTTAGGAAAACCCGGGGTGGCAAGCGCGATCCGTCCTTTGGGTCAGTTGCCGAAACTGCTATCACGTCCATCTTTACCGGCAGCCCTCCAACAAAATTCTGGCAGCAAGGTATGATGCCCTCTGGAAGCTCTAGCGACTTGGCAAGCACGTTACGGGTGCCGCAAGGGACTAATCCCAACACTGCGTCAGGATTTATCTGCTTGAGAGAAGCGCCATTTACACCCGCGCTTTCTTCAAAAAAGCCATTTGCAACTTCGTTTATAGTGCCGTCGCCTCCTATCGCCACGACCCTGCCAAACCCCTTGCGCAGCAGATTTCTTGCTGCAATAGTCCCATCTCCAGGACCCTTGCTGAAGACGACTTTGATGCTGCTCCCAAAGATACCTTTCATCTTTGCATGCAGGCTGTCCCAGTTTTTGCCTGTCAGCCCGCTACATGAATTTGGGTTGACCACCAGAGCGGTGTCGACTCTGCGCCTTGCAACGCGCACGGTGCGCGGGGCAACAGCTGTTTTCAACAACTACCAGTGATGAACATTGCTCATAAGGATAGGCGTGTAAAAAATTAGAAAAAGGAACTACTTTCTGAGTTCCTGTGCGTTTGGAATCCCTTCCATCATTCCCTGCAGCGAGTTGGTAATGTTTAGAAAGTGTAAGCCCTTCTGCGTTGTCTTGTAGATCTGTTCTCCCTTGTCGTACGACAAAAGTCCGTTCTCTTCAAGCACTGCCAGATATTCCTTCAGCTGAGCGTATGATAGGAATGCCTTGTACATTATCTTGGTCTTTGTGGTGCCGCTGGTTGCCGACTCGAGGATTCGCGAAGCGATTTCGGTCCTGCTCCTATATTTCATTTTTCTTACCATTTGTATAGGTTTTGTACTATATAAGAAGCCCGTGGGTAATCTCTAATAACATTATTCAGAATATTGCCTTCACAACAGAAAAGCAAAATAGTGCTTGGAAGTGCAACTAATCGTTGGCCGCGCAAATAATCGATGGCAAGGTCGTGTCTGCAGACGTCAAATCAAGAGTGAAAAAGGCAGTTGATGAATTAAAAGACGTTGGCGTGCAGCCATGCCTTGCGACTGTACTTGTGGGAGACGACCCTGCATCTGCGACGTACGTCGGAAGCAAGCAAAAAGACGCCAAGGAAGTAGGCATTGTCACAAGGGACCACAGGCTTGCAGCAAGTTTCAAGCAGAACGAGCTTGTCGAGCTGGTGCAGCTGCTAAACAACGACCCTGCAGTCCACGGCATCTTGGTCCAGCTGCCGCTGCCAAAACATATCAACGAGTTTGCAATCATTAACACTCTCAGCCCGCTAAAAGACGTTGACGGCCTTACACCCTACAATGCCGGCATGCTGCAAAATGGCATGGCGCTCCTCAAGCCCTGCACGCCTTCCGGCGTCATGGAGCTTTTGGACTACTACAAGATTGATGTTTCAGGCATGGATGCAGTCATTGTCAACCGCAGCAACCTAGTAGGCAAGCCACTTGCATTCATGCTTCTTGAGAAGAACGCGACTGTAACTGTGTGCCATTCAAGGACAAAGGACCTTGATGAAAAGCTGCGCAACGCTGATCTTGTGGTGACTGCGGTTGGCAACCGCCAGCGCTTTACGCTTACTGCAGATATGATAAAAGAAGGGGCAGTGGTGATAGATGTCGGCACTGCAAGGCTAAACGGCAAGCTCGCCGGCGACGCCGATTTTGATTCTGTCAGGGAAAAAGCATCTTGGATAACCCCTGTCCCAGGCGGAGTCGGCCTCATGACTCGCGCAATGCTTCTGAAAAACACAGTATCTGCCGCATCAATTGCCAAAGAGATGAGCCAATAGCTGCCCGTGCCAGATTCAAACAAAGAGGCAGTACGCCGCAGGATGCTGGAAAAGCGTAATTCGCAGGCAATGGGCGACAATGCGAGGCGCAGCGCGCTCGCGCAAGAGTACATTGTAAAGAGTAGAGAGTTCCAGTCTGCCAAAATAGTCGGAGCCTACTCTGCAACAGGATCAGAAGTCAGGACTGACCTTTTAATTAGTGAAGCAAAAAGGATGGGCAAGGTCGTTGCGCTTCCAAGGACTGAAGGAGACATGATCAATTTTTATGAAATGTCATCAACCGATGAGCTCATCGCTGGCAGATTTGGAATCATGGAGCCGCCGCCTACACATCCTGCACGCAGAATAGACCTACTTGTTGTCCCCGGCATAGCATTTGACAAGCAAGGCTACCGGCTTGGATACGGCAAAGGCTACTACGACCGCTATCTGTCAGAGAAAAAACCACAATTCGCGATTGGCCTTGCATACAATTTCCAGCTGCTTGAGAGCCTGCCGCATGACAAGCATGATGCAAAGATGGATGCAATAGCGACTGAAGATGGAATTCTTTACCTCTAGCGCATGATTGCGCGCCTTGCAATGTCTGTCCTGTAATAGTGGTCATTCTCTCCCCAGTGGATCTTCCTGACAGCCGAATATGCGTTGTCTATTGCGCGCCTTGCGTCCTTGCCAAGCGCAGTTACTCCAAGGACCCTGCCGCCGTTTGTCACGACCTTGTTCTGCGAATCTCTGGTGGTTCCTGCGTGGAAGACCATGGTGTCATTCCCAAAGCCTGAATCGAGACCCTCAATGACTTTGCCTTTTTGGTAGCTGCCCGGGTATCCCCTTGCAGCCATGATTACGCATACTGCCGTCTGATCCTTCCATTCGATCGGTGGCATCGAGCCAAGCCTGCCGCCAATCGCCGCGTCGATGTACTGGTATAGATCAGACTTCATCCTCATCACTATCGGCTGGCATTCCGGGTCGCCCATTCGCGCGTTGAATTCAAGCACGCGTGGGTTGTGCGTATTTTCGTCGACCATTATGCCTGCGTAGAGAAAGCCGGTAAAAGGAGTCCCGCGCTTTTTCATTGTGCTTACCACCGGCTCCATCACCTGCTTTACTATCTTTTCATGCAGTTCCTTGTCGACGACGGGCGCAGGGGAATAAGCGCCCATCCCGCCAGTGTTGGGGCCTTTGTCGCCATCAAATATTCTCTTGTGGTCCTGGCTTGAAGCTAGTGGCATTATCGACTTGCCGTCGCAAAGCGCAATGAACGACGCCTCTTCGCCGGCAAGCCGCTCTTCGATCACTACCTTGCTGCCTGCAAGCCCGAACTCTTTCTTAGTCATGATCGTGTCAATGGCCGCGATTGCCTGTTCTGCGTTGTCACAGACGACCACACCTTTGCCTGCCGCCAACCCGTCTGCCTTGACGACCAGCGGCTTGTTCTGCCTGACGACATAGTCCTTGGCTTTTTCGGCATCAGAAAATGTCGCAAACTCTGCCGTTGGGATCCCCGCTTCGCGCATGAATTCTTTGGCAAATGCCTTGCTCGCTTCGAGCATGGCCGCCTTTTTTGCAGGACCGAAAATCCTCAGTCCTTCCTTCGCAAAGACATCTACAATGCCCATTGAAAGCGGCTCTTCAGGTCCGACGATTGTGAGCAGGTTACTCTGGCGCTTTGCAAATGACGCCAACTTTTCAATGTCGTTCTGCTTGATGTCGACATTTTCAGCTGTTCCGCCGTTGCCGGGCGCAAAATAGATCTTGTCTACATGAATGCTTTGCGAAATCTTCCATCCGAGGGCGTGCTCCCTGCCGCCGGAGCCTATGATGAGGACATTGTTCTTGCCAGACGCCACAACGCTGTAAAAAACAGTCGGATAATAAATTGTTTGATTAAGCTTCACTTACTTTTTTCGTTTCCCCTTTTAAGCGATACATGTGTCTACTTGGCATGAGCTCAGAGCAGGCAGCGCCGGATGCAGGGCGCGCTCGAAGGGGTCTCGCTTCCGCCAGCGAGGAGACACGGCAACGGGTAGCAAAGAAGGGAGGGATAGCGCCGCACCAGAAAAGAGGTCTGGCAGCGGCAAACTCTGATACAAGGATGAGAGTAGCAAAAGCAGGCGGAGAAGCCAGGGCCCAAGATAGGGATGGGCTCAGTGAAGCCGGAAGGCGCGGCGGCGAAGTCGTCAAGGAGCGCTACGGCTCAGAGTTTTATCGGGAAATAGGCGAAAAGGGTGGCGGCGCGGTAAAGGAGCGCTACGGCTCAGAGTTTTACAGCGAGATCGGCAAGCGCGGCGGCGAGACTGTCAAGCAAGAGCGTGGCGCGGAATACTATAGCACGATTGGCAGAAAAGGCGGCGAGTCAAGAACTGTCATAGAAAGAAAGCCAGAAGAGGATACAACACAGCCACCAACAACGACAACAGGCACGCAGGTTTCAACGGCCTAACAGGCTAGCACTGTCATCTGCAAGAGCCTGCAGGAACTGGGCGTATTCGCTGTCGTCAAACTCGACGGTTACAAACCTGTTTTGTTCCGCCGCCTTTTTGACGCTTTTTAGGTGATAGCATTCGCTTCCCCCAGACAGTGTGGTAAAGTAAAAGTCCTTGCAGGTACAAAATCCCAGTTCTGGGTCTGCCCAGTATTCGTTGTCCTTCCCGACAACGATCCAGAGGCTTTTGCCGCTTGGCAGAAACAGCATCTTCTTGACGCTGCCTGATGCGATTGCGCTGTCTATGCGCGACTCGGACATTACGACTGATTTATTTGCCAGATTTGCGGTATAAAAATCGTGAAGGTGCGCCCCCTCCATCCTCACGCTGCGCTGCTGCT
>JAJPDY010000064.1 GCA_023252395.1 Nitrososphaera sp.
GGCAGCATTCTAACCCCAGAAGAAACCGCGCAGGTGTATTCCGCGTTTGACCAGGTGGGCGACATTGTCATAATAAAGATTCCTGACGACTTGGCGGCAAAAAAACAAGTTATTGCAAAAGCGATACTTGCCAACGTAAAGACTGCAAAGGCTGTGTTTGCGCAGGTGTCGGCGGTAAAGGGCGACTACAGGGTCCGTGACCTTGAATTTCTTGCAGGCGAAAACCGGACAATAACAGAGTACAAAGAGCACGCCTGCCGGTTCAAAGTCGACGTTGCAAAAACGTATTTTTCGCCCCGGCTGTCAACGGAGCGGCTGCGCATAGCCAAGATGGTTGGCGACAACGAAACCATAGTCAACATGTTCGCCGGAGTCGGCACGTATTCTGTCGTGATAGCAAAAACAAACAAGACGTGCAGAGTCTACAGCATCGACTCTAATTTAGCTGCAAGCGAGCTGGATAAAATCAACGCGAAATTAAACAAGGTGCATGACAGGGTAGTTTCAATATGCGGCGATGCCTCTGAAGTGATAAAGGAACAGCTTGTCGGGCAGGCCGACAGGGTTCTGATGCCTCTGCCAGAGCGAGCCCGGGAATTCGTAGAGCCGGCGGTGCTTGCGCTAAAGCAAAAGGGAGTCGTCCATTACTTTGCCCACGTAAAGGCTGACAACAAAAAGGCAAGCAAAGAGCTCGGGCTTGAAGACGCGAACGACGCTTTTCAAAAATACAACCATGACGTCATGGGGGTGACGGTTGTCCGGGAAGTTGGACCGAGAATTTACCAGATAGTTGCCGACGTTTCAGTCAGGCGCTAGGCTTCTCATCTGTCCGGGGCGCAGTCAGCATCGTGTAGCCTATCCACCCAAGCACTGCCAAGAGGATGCCGACCAGCCCGAGCATCGTCAGCTGCATTATTATCAAGCCCCATTGCGTGCCAAATAGAAAATAAGCATACAGTATGAACGCGATAATGGCAATAGCAAGAAAGGCGGCACCGGTCCCCCTGCTTCCCCTCCTCTTGACGTTCATAGCGGAAAAGCATTTGCCGCATCTTAATAATCTTTTTAGTTCAGCTCTAGCGCCATCAGGTAGGCGTCCTCGCCGTCCCTGTAGTACGTGCGCAGCCTCGACTTTATCTCAAATCCCAGCTTTTCATACATCTTGATGGCGTCCGTGTTGCTCACCCTCACCTCGAGGTAGATCTCGTCGCTCTTCCTGTGCATCACGCCGTTGATGCCTTCGAGCATCAGCGCCTTGCCAATCCCTTTGCCCCTGTGCTCTTCAAGCACCGCCACTGAAACCACATGCCCCTTCTTGACAAAGCCCAGCTTGCGGAAGTTGGAAAACCCGAACTCTATCTTGCACATGATGTAGCCGATAACCTTGTTGTCCAGCTCCGCCACAATGAACGCCTCTGCCAGCTCGCGGAGGATTGACTCGAAAAAGTAATCGGAATAGTGTTCAGGCAACGCCGCCATGTTTATGTCAATGACCGATGGCAGGTCGCTTTCTTCGCAGCGGCGAATCACATAGTCACCTACTTTCCGCAGGGCAGTCTGCAAGGCAAAAATTAAAGATAGAAACACACTATTTAACTTTACAGGTTTCATTGAGACACAAGGCTTTAATTTGATTGGCGACAAAGAAATATCCTGTGGCTACTTCCCTTAACGGCGACTTTTCGCGAGTAGTTCCTCTGATCTCGTCGTTTTATACGATAAAGGACTTTAGGCGAAACGTCCGGGAAGACTATGTAGAGTTCCTGATAGCCGATGCCGACATCAAGGGCACGTTTCAGGCATTTCTCAAAGAGCTTGCGAAGGTGGACATGATAGCCACTGCAAAGAGGTCAAGGTATGTCTCTCAGGTGATGCCCACCCTTGCTTCCACCCGGTTCGCAGTCGACGACGGGATAGTGCTCACGATCTATAAACTGAGCAAGCAAAAGCCAAGAAGCAACTTTTGGCGGGCGGTGCCGCTGATGCTTTTCGCAGTCACGGTCACTCTGGTATTTGTTGACGGCTATGTGCGGTCCGGCTCGGACTTTGCCAAGACATATGTGCAGGATCCTGTCTTGCTTGCAGGAGTTTATACAATGTCGCTGATGGGGATACTTGGCATACACGAGCTTGGCCACATGATAGCGAACAAGCATTACGGTCTCAAGGCATCGTGGCCGTATTTTCTGCCGGGCATCCCGGGATTTACCCCGACCTTTGGCGCCATGATAGCGCTCAGGGGCAACATGACAAACAGAAACGTCATGTTTGACGTCGGAATAGCCGGCCCAATAGCAGGGCTCATAATAGCAGTTATAGTTTCGATCTATGGCTCTACGATTTCTGTCATGATACCGATAGACGAGTACCAGAGGCTGTCTGGCGACAACCAGCTGTTCACAATGGATGCAAGCGTGCTCATGATGGCCACGCTCTACCTGACTGGCACCGCTGTGCAAGGAATGGTGCTTGTAATGTCGCCGGTGCTCTTTGCAGCCTGGCTCGGGTTTTTGATAACCTTCCTAAACCTGATGCCTGCCTGGCAGCTTGACGGCGGCCACCTTGCCCGGTCCGCGCTTGGGCCGCGCTGGCACAAGATCCTGACCTATGTCAGCATTGGGGTATTTTTTGCACTTGGGTTCTACCCAATAGCCCTGCTGGTCCTGTTCTTTAGCATGAGGGCGCCAGAGAGCATGCCGCTTGACGATGTCACGCCGCTTTCAAGCAAGCGAAAAGCGCTCTTTTTCGTCGCGCTAGGAATTGCAATGATGACAGCGCCAATCCCGTCGCACATCTTTGGCTTTCTCAACTTCTAGGCTTGAGTAGCGTAATGTCTGCGTCTGACAGGACAAGAGCCTTAAAGTTCTTGCCGTGCTTTTCTGGCTGCTTGTCAAGGATGTCCTTCATGCCGGCATACGTGGTAAAGCCAAGCTTTGTCCTGGCGTAATAGTGCGGAAGCGCCGAGACAAGCCCGAGCTCGTATTTCTGCCGCAGCTCTTGCATGTACAACAGGTGCTCGAGCCCGTCTATGTACGGGCTCTGCGGCAGTTGCTCTGGCTTGAGCCTTCCTTCTATGAACATCTGGAGCGCCCCGCCGCCTGCCCCTTCGCGGTTTTCTGCAACCAGTATCGCAGAACCACCTTCCTTGACTGCGTGGATAGAGTTCCAGAGCGAATTGAGCGAGCCGGCAAGAGTAGAGTGGGTGCCGGCTTCGCTGCTCGCGCTTATTATGGCGCACTTTACCGGATCGGTTTCAATTACAGATATCGACTTGAGTTGCGTTATTGCCTTGCTGAATGCTTCGGAAATGCTTCCGGTATGTATGCCTGCAATGCCTGCGCTGTTGGCTACAAGCTCGACTGAAGTTGCCGGGATGCCTTCAGCCGCAGATGTTGCAACCTTGAGCGGCCCACCTTCTACGCCGGGCGCCGGAATGTTGCCCTGCCTTGCCTTGAATGCCTCTGCCATCCTGTCGGCAAGCAGGTTGCGCAAAAGCGCAGTGGGCGCGCCGGCAAACCCGAACAGGGGGTCATACGCGACGCTTGAGACAATCACCGTGCTCTGGAACTTGCTTATCCTGTCCTGCAGCGACTGGTAGTCTATCCTGTTTATCGACACTGTTTCGCTGCCGCCTGTTAGAGCGGCCAAGCTGGCGCGAAGTGCGCCGGCAACCTTGGCAGGAACGTCGATTGTAAAGTTGAAACCCTTTGCGCGGGCAGCTTCAGCAAGCATTATTGCCGCCTTGGCCGCGGCCTTTGAGCCTGAAAGTGCAAGAACGAGCATGTTGTCTGTCAGCGGCACACTAGCAATGGCGGCCCTGATTTCTTCTTCCGGCAGTGCCTGAAAACTAGAAGAGATCTGGCTTGACAGGTTTTCAAACTTGATGTCAAGCACCACATCTGTGGTGCCGTACCTGAGCCATATCTCTGGCATCAGGGTAGGGGAGCAAGGACAAAAGATAAAAATGAATCTCTTGCACAGTTAGTATTGCAACCTGACTTTATCCTTGAATTTGCAAGGTTCCTGCTAAAGAGCAATGCGCTGCAGTTTGGGACATTCACGCTTGCAAGCGGCAGGCCAAGCCCATATTATATCGACTTGCGCATGCTGCCCAGCTTTCCAAAGCATTTCAGGCTAACTATAACTGCCATGAAAGAAGCAGTGGCTGGCAAAATAGGGAGCAATTTTGACACTTTTGCATCCGTGCCCACGTCCGGCCTGGTCTTTGGCTCGGCCCTAGCCTATGAGATGGTCAAGCCTTTTGTCTACGTGAGAAAAGAGTCAAAGGGGTACGGCACGAGCAAGCTGGTAGAAGGGCACCTCCCATCCGGCTCCCGGGTGGTGATAGTTGACGACGTGGCTACCACCGGCACGTCTGTGAGCCACGCGGTCCAAGCCATACGGGCAAACGGCGGCATTGTCGACGACGTGGTGGCGCTTGTGAGCAGGCAGGAAGGGGCGGAGGATCACCTGAAAAAGATGAATGTCCGGCTCACTGCCGTCACTACGGTCAAAGAGATCGTGAACACGCTCCATAAGGCCGGCCTTGTCGACAGCAATACCCTAGAGTCGGTGATGGAGCAAATGGCTTCGCAGGCCGACTATGACAACGAGTAGCTAGCCTTCGTAGATCATCAGGTTCTTTTCTTCCAAGAGCGTGTGCAAGTTGCCAACTGCGCGGTAGACTTCGCTTTCCTTCTTGGCGCCCGTGCAGACCAGCTTGCCGCTTGCAAAGAGCAGGATTACCGTCTTTGGATCAAGCATCCTGTGAATAAGGCCTGGGAACTGCTCCGGCTCGTACATGCTCCTTGGAAGCACTCTGGCTGCAAGCTCTAGGTGTATCTTGCCGCCGAGGCTTGCAGACGCGACAATGTTCTGGATTTCAATCTGGGGCTCGTGCTCTAGAGGTATTCCGCCCTTTTTCAGCTTCAGAACGACGTTCTTGACCGCCTGTATTGCCATCTTTTCCGACTTTGCGCCCGTGCAGACCATCTTGCCTGAGCTAAAGATAAGAGTGGCAGTCTTTGGAGACCTCAGCCTGAACACGAGACCGGGGAACTGGTCCGGGTGGTATTCTACATCCGGAAAAATCTGGGTAATCAGGTTAAGGTTGACCGTCTGGTTCACGGTGGCTGACGCGACTACGTTCTCGATGCTCACGATGGGCTTGGTCTGCGGCATATGCGGCTTTATAAAGGCGCTATATATATACCTGCTTGCTACCATATTATAGTAAAATTAACCAGCTGAATCCAAAATGACGCAAATCCTGCACAATATCTATCACTTATGGCTGAATAACCGCAATAATTTCAGGCTATGTACCGCTATTAGCTTATAGCTATGACAGAATGGCAAGCAACAGAATATGTATACGGCAGTGCTAGGGAGGCTGATTGGTGCACAAGGTCACTCTCGTAGCAGGCATTGTAATTGTTGCCCTGACAGCTTTGGCGCTGCTTTCTACAGGTATCCGGGCGATCTTGGTATACTGCCTTGAAAGCGGCAACAACGAATTTCCTGCCGTGATGTCGTGCTCGCCAACAATTTTTTCGCCATTTATCTTTTCAGCGGCAGTCGGTGCGTGGCTGGTGGTCTTTGGCCTTTTAACAAGGTCTGCCCGGCCTATACTTACTAGCTGGATATTTATCATTGCCACTCTTGGGATAGGGTTTTCCTTCTGGGTGATTATGATTTTGCAATCAATGCTTCCGGCTTGGCAGGATACACCGGAGGTAGCTTTCATGTATCCTGGAGCCAGCTTGTATTTTGATCCTGTAGCAGCTGCAATAACAAGCGGCCAGCTGATCCTGCTTGGAATCGCTGGCGTCGTGCTGAGAATTTCAAAGAACCCTGCCAGAAAATTCATGTGGATACTTGCAGCCATCGCGCCCATCTTTTTGCTTGGAAAAGCTGGCATCGATTACTTTGCATTACTAGGCGCTGCGGCCGTAATTGCAGCTGCCATACTGCTCCGCAAGAAAACACTGCCGTCTTCAGTTATTGCAGCAGTGACCATTGCCTCAATAGCAGCCATCGCGGTCTCGGCTCAGATAGACAATATCCAAGAATATGAAAGTCATCCTGAAGTGACCATCCTGCACAGCAACATAGACGTTGCCGATAGCAAGTTGACCAAGGTAGCCAACTCTTCAAGGGCGCTTGGACCTGACTGTACCAACGACCAGCCATGCGCACAAAAATACGGTGAAGGTCTGGCAGAACTTGTACTATTTCAAGGCTTTCAGGGCGACCAATACACAGTCACAGGTACAATAACAAACACAGGCACAAACCGGATAAACATAACGGAATTTGCGATCCAAGGGACAGTCCTGTCAGGTGGCAGGCAACAGTATGTCGACGCACAGGCTGTCTATGATTCTCGCTTCGAACATATCGGTGGATTTTTCATGCTTGCAACTCCTCAAGAGCGATCCAAAGGCGCCGTCGGCGGACCTGTCACAGTTGATCCCGGCGAATCGCTGACCGTGCTTGCCAAGGGAAAAGGGAATGCCAATTCCTCATCCGCCGGCTTTCAGGTGCACGCGTCGTACCAGTATTTCATAGAGCCTCTTGGAACCGATCCTTCTTTGTTCGACCAGTCGCCAGCGTGTCCAGCCGCAGCTCCCTGCGATAATTTCAAAACCAACATCCACCGCAGCTACTGGTCGCTCGTTGCAGGATCAGACAC
>JAJPDY010000065.1 GCA_023252395.1 Nitrososphaera sp.
TTAGATTCGTTCTTCTCTTTGAGGCTAACCTCTTAATATCCACATCCCCGTGTTTTGGATATGTCCGACTATGAAAAAGTTGTTGACACATTATTAGGTAGATGGAAAAGTCAGATATTGTACACCGGCGTAAAATTGGAAATCTTTGAATCAGTAGGCACGGCTCCAAAGCATGCTCTTGAAATCGCCAAGGAACTGGGTCTTGACGGTGCATTATCTTATCGACTTTTGAGGGCTCTAGCCTCCATGGGATTCTTGAATGAAAAGGACGGCCAGAGATTTTCAATCACGCCTATGGGGGAGCTGGTTCGCAAAGACCATCCACAAACATTAAGGGGCGTAATTTTGCTAGAAGAAGGTCCTGAGCACTATGCCATCTGGAAGCACCTCTCCGAAATGGTCAAAGACGGCAGACAAGACGGATTTATGCGCGAGTTCGGTCTCAGGATATTTGACTATATCTCGCAGAACCCCGAATACCGAGAAATATTCAACTATGCCATGAGCAGCTACTCTGCAACCCACACCAAGTTGGTGCTGGAAGCTCTTAAAAGCTACGACTTTTCAAAGATCAAGAGCCTGTGCGACGTTGGCGGGGGTCACGGGCACCTTATCTGCAACATTCTCAATGGACATCCTCAGCTTCAGGGCACCGTGCTTGAACTTGAATCCACAATCAAGAACAAGGAACTGTTGTGGGCAGAAAAAATGGGGATGGCAGACCGCTGTAGGTATCTTGCAGGCGACATGTTCAAAGAGGTCCCGCGCTCTGACGCATACATTATGAAAATGATTCTTCATGATTGGAACGACGAGGAATGTGTAAAGATTTTGTCAAACATCCAAAAAGCATCTTCTCCAGGCGGACGGGTTCTTATCGTTGAGCATATAGTGCCAGGGCCAGAAACTCCTCACTTTTCAAAGCTATTTGATATACACATGATGTGTGCGCTCACAGGAAGAGAAAGAACTGAGAAAGAATATGCCTCATTGCTAGAGAGAGCAGGGCTGAGTTATGTACAGACACACTATCCCACATCAAGAACAATAGGAGTTATTGAAGGTGCAAAACAATAACTGATTTCAAAACTTGGAAATTTAATAGGTGTAAAAATTGAGAAAAGGCGCTGGTAGCGCCCTTCGCGTTTAGCTAACTACAGTAACCCCTCATTTACCCGATGCTCCGCCACCGCGGATGCCTCTTTCATTATCTGGTCAATCTCTCCATCAGAGCCTGTGCTTATGTTGATGCCATTTCCGCCGCCGTTAAGCGAGCCCATGACTCCCTCAAGGACAGTCTGTATGCTGCCAATTTCATTGTCTGCGCCGGGCACAAACTTGCCGAGCCTTGACTTCAATCCCTTCACTGAGGATATTGCCGGCCCAAGAGCCACCATCACGTCGCCCATGTCGGTAACAGTTGTGAGTCTCAATGAGACCTGTTCCAGAGCCATCTTTGTCTGGTTCAACATGCGAGAAATCTTGCGCACTTCTGCAAGTTCATTGGAAAGCGCCTTGGCAGAATCTGCATCATGCTTCTGTATCGCGTTAACTACTTTCTTGAAAAGCGTGCTCTCCTTCTCATTTATCTTGGCAATCATTCCATCAAGCTTTGTTACTTGGAGCTGAAGCTTGTTTACTGCGTTGTCTACCTTTGGCCTCAAAGGATCCCGCTTGAATACTGTGTTTAGCTTGTTTTTTACGTCTACCTTGTTCTGGTGAGTCCAGTTTTTAGTAAAGCCAGGCATGTGTAAGCATGTTCCAGAATTTGTTATTAATCTGATAGGTGTAATTCGGCACACCGGCAGGTCAGTCATTCGACTAACTGTTCTCATGTGTTCTTTTTGCAGCTGTCATACAACAGATGATTCGTACCCTTGAGTGTGGCCCTCGCTCAATTCCGTCTGCTTTTTTGCAGTTTCTATCTCTTCTCTTTTGGTGTCGTCACGCACCTCACCATGCATCTCTTTCTCAAGGTGCTGGCGCCTGTCCTGATCCGTCGTGAAAACCGCACCGCATACAAAGCATTGAAAGTCTGACGTTATCTTTTCCAGCTCGTCGTCAGCCATGACATAACCATGCTCATCAAAGATTATACGGCTTTCAAGTGGCCTGTCTATTGCAAGTCTAGCATGGCTCTCAGCGACCGGTATCTGTCATAATCATCTGCCAGTATTTTTGCCAGCTTTTTTGTAATGTCACTCGTTGACAGAACACCTGCTACCGACCCATCCTCTTCTAGCACCGCCAGCCGCTTTACCTTGTGCTTTACCATGGCTTGTGCGGCAGTGTCGATAGAGTCAATAGCCTTGACGGCGACAAGCGGCGAAGACATAATATCTTTAACTGACACTTTCTGCGCGCTCTTGTTTTCTGCAGACACTTTCTTCAAGATGTCTCTTTCGGTGATTATCCCGACAGGTCTGCTGCCGTCTATTACGACAACCGATCCGACTCTGTTTTTCGCCATCAATTTTGCAACGTCAAGGGCAGAAGGATTGTCTTCAATGCTTACCGTAACCACCGCTTTTGAAGACATTATTTCGCTGACTGCGCTCAATGCTATAGAAAGGACTTCTTTCAAGATAAGGGTGACCGCGCTTATTTCATCAAATACAGCCCATAGCTGGACCCGCTCTTTTCGTCAACATATGACCACCTTGCCGGGTCCACGTCTAGTCTGGCAAAGCCCTGATTGTCCGCCAAGTTACCATACAACGACTGGCCAGCAACTATCTGCCCAGTCCTTGCAAATGCAATCATTTTTGCGGCCATGCTAATGCTCGAGCCCACGATGTCGATGTGCGAGCGCTCTATGCTCTTGCCGTAGAGCACTACCTGCACGTCGCCATAGTCAATAGAGATCTTGATCCTTACCTCTGGCAGGCCATGCGCAGCCAGCTCTGGGTTGATGCATTTTTTGATTATTTCTTGCATGTCACTTGCGCAGCCTACTGCATTTCTGGATGGCTGATGGCTGTCGTACACTGCAGGAAAAAGCGCAATTACTGCGTCGCCCACGTACTTGAGCGTATAGCCGCCGTACTCTGAAATAATGAGGCTCATCTCCTGCGAGAAGACATGCAGTATGGTTGCAAATTCTGCCGGCGTAATTGACATGCTCATTCTGGTTGAGCCATCAATGTCGACGTAAAGTATCACAACGCCTATCTTGCAGTTGACGTGCCTCCGGAGGAATCTCTTGCACATCTCAGTGGAGAGGTCTATCTGCACGCCCTTGTCCAAGGTTTGCCTTACCCTTTCCTGAATAGAATTAAAGTCGCGTGCAGGCGAAAGCAACCTGTCTCTTGTACGCCTTTACCATATGTATATCATTGCATAGTTGAGAATCGTCTAGCCGATTTGTCAGTCATGCATATTATCTATCATATGCAGCATGCGGCTGATGGCGTTGTCTGACGATAAAAAGAAAAGAAAGGGGCTGGCTGCGTCAGCAATTACCGAAGTAGAGCGCATCGTGTCTGATCAGGTTCCGCCAAACAGGCAGCACGAAATACTAGAGTACCTAAAGCTGTTCGGCTACAAGCCTGATAGGACTATAATCCAAGTGCATATTGCCGGCTTTTTCAACAAAAAAAGAACAGCAACCGGCAGGGAAGCAGAAAAAAGGCAGGCAACTGCAAAGAGGTACGGCGGCACAACGTTTGTGATTGTCGGCAGGACGCACGACCCTGCCATAATGGACCTTGTGGCAAAGCCCAAGAAAAAGCCCGAGCAAACAAGCCCGGGCTATATTGGCTATCTTTGGAAGAACAAGGATCCGGAGAACAGGGCGCCGCATGAAGTGATCCCGCTTGACTTTACTCCTGTCCACCTTTCATACCCGCAGGACTGGAAGGACATGTTTGCGACCAAGGGCTTCATGCTTGCAATGCACGTTCCTGCATCGTTTGCAAAGAACAAAAGCCGGCTGACAAGGGCGCTCTACCGGGTCGGCAAGACCGCAGATGTCAAGAAGCAATGGAACTTTATCGACGAAATAAGGGGCAGCGGCTACGAACAGATGCAGCAGGCCGAGGACCCGCTGAGCATACTGAAAGTCCGCCTTGCAAAAGGCGAGATAACCAAAGAATATTATGAAAAGCTGCGCCAGACGCTTGCAGCATGATCCCCCTCTCCCCTCAGTACTCCTCTCATTATATACCAATCATGTGACAAAAGCCGCGCAATGAACTGGTTGAGAAACAAGAACAAGATCACCAGCCAAGATTTGCTGGAGATGCTAAAGCGTATTGACAGGGCTTACCGGTTGGTGGAGCTAAATGAGCAAGAGCCCGTGATACTTGAAACGGATCCAAAGGAGCACCTGTTTGAAGTCAGAAGCGCCAAGGAAAAAACCAAGTTCTATAGAGTAGACGCCGACATCAAGACATGCACCTGCCCGGATTTTAATTACCGCTTCCTGAAATGCAAGCATATCATTGCAGCCGAATTTGCGTCAGGGGCTGCAAGCTAGGTGGCAAGCGATGGGTCATGGGTCGATATGCTCAAACAAGGAATGCAGCCACAGGCTCGGGCTGCACCAGTATGATGGAAAAAAGAGAACTCTTGCCTGCACAAAGTGCAAATGCGACAAGTACAAGTAGTCAATCCTGAAACTGGCAGCAGCAATACAACTGGGTACAATAGATACACACACCTTCCATTCTGCTGCTCTCACACTCAGAGGGTGAGCAGTTGCATTCTACACACCTGACTTCCTTCTCCATGCTATATGTTGGTCAGAATTATGGAAAAAGGTTGCATATGGCAAAAAATAAATCTTGTTTAGTATTTGCTAGGGTTATGCAGAGTGGCAATACAAAGCTCCGGCCCTACCAAGGAGGAGGAAAAAAAGTCGTTGTATACAACACGTATGCAAACGGTGGCAAGCTGCACTTTGATGTCTTTGTCCCGACAGACAAGAGTCAGGCATCGCAGGTGTCAAAGGACATGGACGCCAAGGCTGTCGAATATGCAAAAGAGTTCTTGAAGCTGATAGGCAAGCCTTCTGACGACGTGTCTGTAAACATGTGCGAGCGTTGCCACATAGACAATACAGACCTGTACGCCAACGAGCTGTGGCAGCTACCTGGGAAGGAGATATTTGTCTGGCCAATGGAAGGGTGTCCAAAACCTTCCTGACCTTTCTTTATTACTCATAAAGTACACATATTATTGATGGAAAGCGATGTATCATACGATCTGGTGAAGTGCGATTCATGCCGCACTCCTATGCTGACCTACTACACGAGCGACAAGCTCATACTCTATGTCTGCCCAAACTGTGTAGACTGGTCGGCAACAGAAACTATGAACAAAGACTTGATGTTCATAAATTAAAAAAGAAGGTTAGCTCTGGCACTTTGCCATAGCTATTTTGTCGCAAGACTAGTCGCGCTTTACAAGCACATAGTGCGGGATGCTAGCGGGCGTTGCAGGATAGGAAGTCTTGTATTCCCAGCCCAGCGCAAGCAATTTTCTTGCTTCAGACACATCTGCCACAGTGGCGATGTCTACTATGCGCTTGCGCCTTGATGCCGCATCTGACTTTGGCACGCCCTTGTGCACGTGCTCGTTGCCGTTCTCGTCTACCAGCTTCCACTTTATCTTGCCGGTAGCCGGGTCTTCTCCAATCTTTTCAAAAGCGATTGGCTGGTTCGGGAAACCTGCTGCTTTGCAGCGATTGCATTCTTGCATCTTTCTTTGCGGTTTTGATGCTTCCGCTTGAATCGATGTTGACATTGCGGAATATTCGCAAGATTTGCTAATAATATATGGAGCACCCTGAGGGGAGGGGGTCAGCTGTATATCCCCGGGCCTCCGCCTGGCTGCACCTGTTCCTGCTGCCGCTGAACAGAGTTTATGAGCTCTTGCATCTGGCGCTTTAATTCAGCTGCTTCATTTTTCAGCTGGCGCACGTCTATCTTGAACGGGTTGTTGGCAAGCTGGTTTGCCTTCTCTATCAGGATGGCAGCGCCTTCCGGGTCCGGGATTCCTGCAACCGATGGTATCAAAAGCCCAGTGCAGGGGATGCCATTTGAAAGGCATGCCGCCAAGAGGCCGCCAGATATCCCTGCAATAAACGCAGGCGGAGCAGCCTCTGTCTTGCCATCCTTTATGTGGCTAATGTAGCCGTGGTCGTCAGAGCGGCCATCGCTTGACAGCACAAGGGGGTTTCTCCCGGCTTCAGAGATGTTGGGCGCGGCCACGCCTTCCAGAACCATTATCTCCCTGACATCGTTGCCCTTGGTCCATCTGACTACCGCGTTTAGTAAGGGACGGATGCCTGAGAGAATCACTGGAGCGTCGCACACGAGTACGCAGGCAGTCCCTTCGTTATTGGCATAAATCCTGAAAGGATGCCTCAGCTTGCCGCCGATGTACATCACACCGGGCGTTATGAAATCCGAATCGACATAGGCTATCTGGTGCATCTTTTGCTGCTCTATTATGTAGCTGACGCCCATTGAGCCGACCAGCCCGGGCCCGGGAAAACCTGCAATCAATATTGCGTCATTCAACTTTACGTGCTGATTTTTAACAACAGGTCTGATCGTTGTTCTCTCGATGTCATTATTCTCATCTCTAACAGGTGTCATAGCTCTTGCCATTGATCATGCATGGCTGATAATGTTTTTAACAATTGTATGATTA
>JAJPDY010000003.1 GCA_023252395.1 Nitrososphaera sp.
AGCCGGTAATATATGAACTACCTTCAGGCAAGGTTTGGTATCGACATTCCGCCAAGTCGCTTCCTCAGGTACACGGCCAGACCTATTGACACCATTGACAGCACTGCAGCTGTCAGAAATATTATGGTATAAGCCTGCATCGACGGAAACGCCGTCTGCTTGCCTGCCACTTCAACTGTTGATTGGTACATCTGCATGTAGACTCCTGCAAGCGCCGGCCCGACAGAACTTCCAATGATCCTCAAGAGATTGCTCATGCCAAGCGACATGCCGGTAAACTGCGGCGGAGTGGCCAGTATTGTCACGTTCATTGCCCCGACGTTTGTCAGGGACAGCCCTGTCGAGAGTACTGCGAGGTTTATTGCGACCGCTATCCAGCTCTGGTGGAACGCAAGCAAGGCTAGGAACCCGGCAGCAGTTATCGCTGTGCCTATGATTATCGGCCGGAGCGACCCGAGCTTGCTGACAATGAACCCGGATGTGGGTCCGAACACGAGGAGCACTATGGCAAATGGCAGCTGGATGTATCCCGCAGTTGCGGCATCGCCTCCAAAGCCAAGCGGCGGAGGGTTGCGTACAAGCACAGGCACCGTCTGGAAAACCATGAACATAGAGAACCCGACTACCATGATTATCAGGTTAGAAGGCATGATGGCCTTGTGGGCTATCAGCTTAAAGTCGACCAGCGGCGCTTTTGTGCGCCTTTCAATTATTATGAACAGCGCAAGAGCAACTGCACCTATTGCCAGAAAAAGCGCGACCTGCGCTATCCCTCCGCTTGAGCCGGTTTCAACCAGCGTAAGGGCTATCAGAAAAGAAGTGACAAACGTCGCCAGCGCGAGGGCGCCCTTTACATCCACGCTTTTTGATACTGCAGGAATGTATGCAGGAGACTTGGCCGCTTCTTGCTGCGGCTTCTTGGCTTCATGGTCAAAGCGCCAGATTATGAAAAAGAGCGCGATAGCTATCGGTATCGTCGACAAAAAGGTGGCGTGCCAGCCGTAGTTGTTGATTATAATTCCCCCTGCCAAAAGGCCGATCACTGCGCCGGAGGCAAACATGGACGTGATGACTCCCTGACCGATAGAGATCTTTTCCCTCGGGAACTGGTCGCGTATTATGCCAAACGCTATCACAAACATGGCCATCCCGATTCCCTGAATTGCCCGTGAGAATATCAGCATGTAGATGCTGGAAGAAACCGCGGCCATTGCAAGCCCTGCAATGTAGATTGCCATTATGATTAGCAGCACCTTCTTTTTACCATAGATGTCTGACAGCTTGCCGGCGATTGGAGTCATGACGGCGCCGGGGATCAAATATGCAGTGAGTATCCAGGATGAAATGCTGTACGAAACGTTGAACTCGTGGATAAGGTCGGGCAGGGCAGGTATAAGCATGGTCTCTGCGTACATGACCATCGTGGCAATACTGCTGAGCACCGCAAGAACTCTCCATGCAGACGCAGGGACTTTTACCGAGTCACGCGCCTGCTTGCTTTTGTCTTCAAATGTTCCCAATCTTTTTGCCCCGGGTTATAAGACCAGAGTATTAAGTGCTGTAAACCTAATTAAATGGTGAGGAAAAGAAAATGGAAGGCGCCTATCCTTCCACGGTTGCTGGTTTTGTTTCCTCTGTGAATGGGAAGATCATCACAAACACAAAGGTAGTGTCTGATTCTTTGGTAGTACCAGTGCCGTTGTCAACAAGCTTCACGGTAATGTTCTGGGGCGAGTCCCAGCCTTGCTGTAGCATGCTGCTTCCAGTCTTCATGTTTTCAAACAAGCCAAGCGGGCTCATCGAATTCCCAAATGAAAGGCTGTTGTTGCCAGAGTCATTGTTGCTTGCCGAGCCAATCACCGTGCCATTGTAGCTGGTATTGTTTGTCGCGGAAATGCTGCTATTGCCAAAGCTGCTCTCGTTCATGAAGGATCCAAGCGATCCCGGCGATGCCAGCATCGACATCATGTCCATCGTCCCGCTAAACGCTACCACAGTAACTGCTGGCGATTCTCCAGTGTCGTTTGTATTTGCTATTGTTACTGAAACCTTGTCGTCATCGTTCAGGACTATTCCCTTGACTTGCGCTCCTTCAACCATGCTCATACCAAACGCGCCAAGAAATGTCATGCCGGTGTTGTTGCTGTCTGGCGAGGTTGGCAGTGTATTGTCAAGGCCAAAAGTGTCTCTAGGCGGTGTTGTTTGCGCTGATGCTGCTGTCAAACCCATAGGCAATGCCGGTACCAACAGTAGCACCGCGGCAATGCCCGCTATCTGTACAAATTTATCCAGTTTCATTGCGCGCTAGTGCAAAATATCGTATTTAGCAAGTTCATATATTTTGGAGCGAAGAACAAAAAGAGGAAACTTAGCGCATCGTCTTCAGTATAATGACGGTGTTTGTGTCAGACACGCCCTCTATCTTGCGTATGTCGTCTATGCACTTGTTGATCTCTACAATGGCGGGTGCCGCAATTATTGCTGCAATGTCGTACTGGCCGGTTATTTCATAGACTACTTCGACTCCGGGGAGCTTCATCAGCCTGCCTGACACCGCAGACGTGTCAGCGGTTGAAGCTACTGAAATGAGCGTTATCGCGCTCGTCTTGTCGCTTGCGCCAAGCTCGATTGTAAAGCGCTTGATGGCTCCGCTGTCAACAAGGTTCTTCACCCTCCTCCTCACCGCAGATTCGGACAGCCCTATCTCGTTTGCAATCTCGACAAAGGCGCGGCGTGAGTCTGTCTGCATGATTCGGATTATCTTCTCGTCTGTCTCGTCAATGTTAGCCGACATTTCTTCTCTTTTCCTCGCTAGTCAATACAGCGTCCATTATATCAACTGCGCGGGAAACCGTCGTTTCATCCATTACAAGTGGCGGAAGGAGTCTTATGATGTTTCTTCCAGAGTATAACATCAGCAACCCGTTGCGAATTCCGTCAAAGAGCACATCCTTGACCTCAAAGCGTAGCTCAACTCCTAGCATCATGCCGATACCCCTGACCTCGCGGATTATCTTGTGCTTTTCCTTGAGGCGGTTGAGGCCCTCCTTGAAGTGCTTGCCCATTTTGGCCGCGTTCTCAACGAGCTTGTCGTCGGTGAGAGCCTCAAGAGTGGCTACTCCTGCCGCGCAGGCAATTGGGCTTCCGCCAAACGTGGACGAGTGTTCGCCAAGCTTCATTGCGTCCATCACTTCCGGCTTTGCCAGTACAAGTCCCATCGGGATTCCACCTGCAATTCCTTTTGCGAGGCACATGATGTCCGGAGTTGTGTTCCAGTTCTGCCCTGCCCACATCTTGCCAGTTCTGCCAAGCCCTGCCTGTATCTCGTCAAACACCAGCACAAGATTGCGCCTGTTGCAGATTTCCCGTATCCTTGGCAAGAGGTCGTCAGGCGGGACTATGATACCAGTCTCGCCCTGTATGGGCTCAACAATTACTGTGCCTGTTGTATCATCTATTGCCTCTTCCAGCTTTTCCGGGTCGCTGTAGGGCACAAACTTTACTCCCTCCAGCAGCGGCATGAATGACTTCCGATATTTTTCGTTGTAGGTGACTGAAAGCGCGCCAAAGGTCTTGCCGTGGTACGCGCCATTCATGGCTATTACTCCGGGCTTGCCTGTGTATTTTCGTGCAAACTTGAGCGCGGCTTCGACAGATTCGGCGCCGCTGTTGGTAAAGAACATCTTGGTCAATCCAGGCGGCGCTATAGTCGACATTTTCTCCATGAATTGTAACCTGGTATCGTTGTATACAGACATGTGAGCCGTGATGAGCATGTCAGCCTGTTTTTTTATCGCGGCAACTACCCTGTCGTTGCAGTGCCCGACCAGTGCGACGCCATAGCCTCCCATGCAGTCAATGTATTCTTTGCCTGCAGTGTCCCACACCCTTGCACCCTTGCCCCTTGCAAGGTTCACCGGGAACCTCTGGTACAGCGTTGCTAGATGCGAATCTTCGCTGCTCATGGCGTTATCACCGTGCAGTTGTTGTGCGCAATTGCAGCAGAAATCGGATTGTCGACTTGGCCGGAGGCGATGATTGCTTCCTTTACTCCCATCTCTAGCGCCTCAGTGCAGGCAAGAACCTTCTTTTCCATGCCAAACCCTATCTTTGGCAGCGCCTCTTTAGCCTGTTCAAGCGTCATGCTTGTGACCAGCTTTTCATTGAGCATGAGCCCGTTTACGTTTGTAATGAATATCACCTTGTCTGCCTTTACTCCGCCTGCAACGTATGCCGCCGCTCTGTCGCCATCGACATTTAGAAAGTCATAGTCCTCACTCAGCGCGATTGGCGAGACCACCGGCACGTAGCCGCTGTTTACAAGGTGGTTCACAAGCGTCGGATCAACTGCGTTTATCTTGCCGGTGTAGCCGCCATCTATCATCATCTTCCTGCCTTTTTCATTTATTATCAGCAGCTTCTTTTTGCGCTCCGCTTTCAAGATGCCTCCATCGATTCCCGCGATACCAACTGCCTTGATGCCCTGACGCAGAAGCATGCCCACTATGGCCTTGTTTATCTTGCCAGACATGACCATCGTGTATATCTCGGCAGTCTCCTTGTCCGTGTGACGGCTGCGCACGCCGCCTGGCGACACTATGAATTTTTGCTCCTTGCCAAGCTTTGTAGCGACAGCCGTGACGTCTTTGCCTCCGCCATGCACAAACACCAGCTTGTCCTTTTCTGCAATAGACTTGATGTCTGTCAGAGTCGTTGGGTGCAGCCCGTCGACTACACTTCCGCCTATCTTTATGACTATCATACCGGTGTCAATGGAGTGTAGTTCAAGCCTTCTGTCTCGCCCAAGCCAAACATCACGTTCATGTTTTGTATTGCAGAGCCGGCTGCCCCCTTCATCAGGTTGTCTGATGCGGAAAGCGCGACTATTCTCTGGTTGTCCTCGTCTATGTCAAAGCCGACGTCGCAAAAGTTCGAGCCGACTACGAACTTTGGATCGGGGAACTTGTAGAGTCCCTTCTTGTCTCGAATAAGCCTGACAAACGGCTCACCCTTGTACGAGTTGCGGTACATCTTCCACAGCTCCAGCTCTTCCACTGAGCGCTTGAGGAACGTGTGGTTCGTTGTCAGTATGCCCCTTACGATGTTGACTGCGTGAGGGCTCATGCTTACCTTGATCTGCTTCTTGGCAACAATAGAGAGCTCTTGCTCGATTTCGCCTGTGTGTCTGTGCTTTGCAGGCTTGTATGGCCGAACGACGCCATAGCGCATCGCGTGGTGCGTGCCGGCGTTTGCCTTCGCGCCTGCACCGGATGAGCCTATCTTGCTATCCACCACGACGTGGTCGGTGTCTATCAGGTTGTTTTCAATGAGCGGCTTGAGCGCAAGGAGCGATGTCACTGCCATGCATCCGGGGCATGATACTAGCTGCGCCTTTTTGATCTCTTCGCGGTGGAACTCTGGCACGCCGTACACTGATTTTGACAGCATGTCAGGGAATGGGTGCTCCCATCCATACCACTTTACATAGTCTTTTGGATTCTTGAGCCTAAAATCTGCCGACAGGTCGATAATCTTCATCCCCCTGTCGTACAGATCCTTGACTATCTTGTTCGCCTTGCCGTGTGGCACAGAGGTAAACACGAGATCGCACGAGTTTGCCAGCTTGTCCATGTCCATCGGCGAGAATGTCAGATCAATGAATCCCTTCAGAGATGGGTGGATGCGGTGCACATAGTCGCCTGCCTTTTGCCGCGATGTTACCATGCTGATCTCTACCTTTGGGTGGGTGACTAGCAGCCGCAAAAGTTCTCCGCCTACGTATCCGGAAGCGCCAACTACTCCAACTTTCATTTTAATAGTTCTTCTCCATCATGACAGAATTGTACATTTCTTTTAATTTTTTGCCTCAAAAATCCTCATTTATATTTTTTGGTCAGTTATGACCCAATGCAGGTCAATAATGGCCAGAACTGGTCATTACTTTCTGGCGATCTTGACCGCGTACTCGATTATTGCGCCAGGGATGTCATTTTCAGACACGCTTGCCGCCCCGTGGAACTCGACTGTATTGTTCACTTCATGGACGATAAGCCCGCGATCCTTGTCCTCCATCATGTCAACACCGAGTATCCCGCCGCCGACAGCTTTTGCAGCTTTTAGCGCCAAGTCTTCAAGCTCTTTTGTGATTGGCGCAAGCTCGGCCTTGCCCCCGCGGGCGACGTTCGTGCGCCACTCGTTTTCAGCAGAATAGCGGTAAATTGCGGTGACAACATGGTCGCCAACTACTATGCACCGGATGTCTCTTGGCGGCCTGTTTATCATTTCCTGGACGTAGTAGATCCTCGAAAGCGGGCTGTCGTCTTCCTCTCTCATCTCTACAATCATGCTTGCCACTTCGCTGTCTCGGAGCGGGAATACGCCTCTGCCCCACGAGCCTACTATGGGTTTTAGCACAATCGGAAAGCCAGTCTTGTTTATTGTTTCAAGGGCAGATTCGGCTGCAAACGCAAACTGCGTCTTTGGAGTAGGCACTTTGTTTTTTGCAAGCACAAGCGACGTGATAAGCTTGTTGCCACAGGTCTCGCCCACTTGGAACTTGTTTATCACCTTGAAGCCAAGAAACTCAAGACACGCAGTGAGGTACAGCCCACGGTAGTGGCTGACGCTTCTCTGCAATATCACGTCTCCAAGTGCAAAATCTTTCTTCTTGCTGTCAGTAGTGATAGTCAGAGTCTTGCCATCTACGATCTGCGCCTTTACGCCCTTCTTTTGCGCCTTTTCGTACAGCGCCTTCTCTTCAAAGCGCACCTTGTCGTATATGATGCAGACTTCAGTCATTATTGTCCCCAGTCTTCGCCTACTGTTTCTGCCGGCTTCAGCTCCACCTTGTCGGCTGCCTTTGAGGCAATCTCGTAGTCGCCTCCGCAGTCAGGGCACGTCACGATCTCGCCCACTACAGAGTCTTCTGGAACGCTGATGTCGGCTCCACATTCTTGGCATTCAACTTTTGTTTTCATTTTTTATTTTTTTCTCCCTTTGTTTTTTTATCATCGTCGGCAGTCGCGCCTGCAGCGACCGAGTTTGCGATGATTGATTGCAGGCCCCACAGTTCTACGAACCCCTTGGCCAGGTTCTGGTCAAAGGTAGACCCGGCTGCGTACGTTGCCAGATCGTTTTTGTACAGGGAATATTTCGATTCCCTGCCAACCACGCGAAGTGATCCCCTTTGCATCTTTAACCTGACTTTTCCGGTAACTCGGATTTGAGTCGCATCTATAAATCTATCCAAGTCATTGCGCAGCGGGTCCTGCCACAGCCCGGAATATGCAAGCCAGCTCCACTGCTCGTCCACCGTGCGCTTGAACGCAAGCTCGTGTTTTGTCAGCACCATCTTCTCCAGATCCCTGTGTGCCTCGATTATCGTGATCGCAGCCGGCGCTTCGTACACTTCCCTTGACTTTATGCCAACTACGCGGTCCTCTATGTGGTCGACTATGCCAACTCCATGAGCGCCGGCCTTGTCGTTGACGTACTGGATGAGATCGATTATTGGCATGCGCTTGCCGTCCGCGGCTACCGGAGTCCCGGCTTCAAATTCTAATTCGATGTAGCCGGCCTTGTCGTTGGCAAAGTTGATGAACTGGAATGCGTCTTCTGGCGGCTCAAAGTGCGAATCCTCGATATTGCCTCCTTCCACGGCCCTGCCCCACAGGTTGAGGTCGATACTGTACTTTTTCGCCTCGGCGCTTATCGGTATGTCCTGCTCTTTTGCAAATTTCATCTCGACGTCGCGTGTGAGGTTCATGTCCCGTATCGGGGCGATTATCTTGAGCTTTGGGTTGAGGGCTCGCATCGTGACGTCAAACCTTATCTGGTCGTTGCCCTTGCCTGTGCAGCCGTGCGCTATGGCGATGGCGCCTTCCTTGTTTGCCACTTGTACGGCTTTGGCAGCAATCAGCGGGCGGGCGAGCGCGGTAGCCAGCGGGTACTTGTTTTGATACAGGCCGTTAGCCTTGATGCTTGGAATAACGTAATCGCGTGCAAATTCTTCTCGGGCGTCAACGTAGACGTGCTTTATCGCGCCTATCGCCTTGGCCTTCTTTTCAATCTCCTTGAAATCGTCGTCCTGGCCGCAGTCCACCGTGACTGTTACCACGTCGAGCTTGTGCAGAGTCTGCAAGTATCGTATGCAAACAGAAGTGTCCAAGCCCCCCGAGTAGGCCAAAACAACCTTGCCGTTATTTCCCATGAATACATCCGTTGCGTTTCTAACACTACATTTATATTTTTTGGTCAGGAATGACCTAAATCAAGGTGATAGTGGCCAATGTTGGTCAACAATGAAAAGTCGATAACAAACGCGGTCAAGGAAGTGGTCAACAACGACCTGTCGTTCCAAGATTCGCTCCAGCGCGACTACTGCAATATCAGCGCGCTTGCAAGGATAATCAAGCCGCAGATAGACACGATGCTCGGCGGCAAGAACACGAGCATTGAAAGCATTGTCACTGCGCTCAAGAGGTCAAGGCGCGACTACAATGTTCCTGAAAAGCCGATAGCGTCGATACTTGCAGGAAGCACCATCAGCGTCAGGACAGACGTTGCAAAAGTGTCTGCAGAAAAGAGCAAAAAGACTATCGAAAAGGTTGCAAAGGCGCTTACCCAGAATGTCAACAACTTTATCAGCGTGTCAGAGAGCATCATGTCAATCACTCTTGTCTTTGACGAGGTGCTGCTGGAAGACGTCAAGGAAATGTTTGCCCACGACGACATTTTAGAGATAGAGGACGATCTGGCCGCAATAATCGTGCACAGCCCGGAAGAGATAATCAAGACTCCGGGGTGCGCCATCGCATTTTACAACCAGCTGGCGCGCCGGCACATCAACATAGAGGACACGGTCAGCTGCTACACTGACACTATAGTGCTTGTCAAAATGGACCAGGTGGGCAAGGCGTTTAACGCATTGACAGATTTGATATCAAATTCAAGAAAGATGCCAAAAAAGAAGCACAAATGAGCTAGCGCCCGTCTCCCACAACCGTCACTTTTGTATATTTTATTGCAAGCAATGCCATCAGAGCTGACGCTGCGGCGCCGGCGTATGTGCCAAGCCCAAACAGCAAGTTGCCGCTAAAGCCTATCACCATTGCAAGCGTGGCTGCAAGGACAGTGCCTATTATGGAGGCAATGATGTTTACGCCCCAAAGAAGTGTGGTGTCGTTTCCCCTGTTTTTCATGAATGACGCCATGCTGATAAGTGACGGGAACTGGAAGCCCATCAGGAGGCCGGCAGGTGACAGGAGCGCCATCGTGAGCGCAATCCTGTATGGGAGCTCCATTGTAATGCTTGAATCAATGATCTGCGGCAGGAAGGCAAAGTTAAACAGGATCACGCCTGCAAGAATCGGAACCGTGACAAATACAGCTTTGTACGGCCTGCCGGGAAATAGCCTGCCGCTCAGGTACGCGCCAATTCCGCTTGACAAGAGGATGGAAAACAGAATGACTGTCAGGGCCATTATTGGAGTCCCAAGCAACAGCAGGAACTTTTGGATGAAGGTTACTTCAAGGAACATAAAGCCAAGGCCGATGAACACTGCAAAGAGGATGTGAAAGCCTGATGTGGCGTCCATCGTTGCCTTCTTTCTTTTAGCATGGAACACAAGTAGGACTGATAGGGCGGCAGAAATTCCAAGGACAGTTTCAAGCAGAATAACCATCTGCTGAGGCACCGGCTCTTTTGCAAAGTAGAAGGGCGAGTCATCTGTAGGGACATTTGGATTTGAGAGGGTGGCAAGGTATTCTCTGTAGGCGTTGCTGTCAAACAGCTTGTCATAAGGCGGCTGTATGTACCTGTCAGCCAGCATGGTTACGTCGGCACGGTTTTCTGCTGCCCTCTGGCTTGCCAAGTCAACTTGGCTGTCCGTAAAGGGCGTGGGCTTGACAATCACCAGCACGGGATAGTACGTCTGGCTGTCGCTTGTACGGCCAAAATACAGGCCGGGCCTGTCTTCTACCACTATGATATTCTTGCTTGCAGATTCCCTGCTTTGCCCCGTCTCTTTTACCAGAGAATCGACCACAAGGGGCATGAGCCTTGGCAGCTCAAAATTCCACCTTATCATCACGAGCATGCCATCCTTGTTCAGGTGGCGTATGTACTGCTGGAACGCCTCCGTGGTATAGAGGTAGTTCTCTGAAAGCGCGTAGCCACCGGCGAGCTGGGCCGCCCACGAGTCTACCAGCTTTATCACTATTGCGTCGTACTTTGCGTCGGTAGAGCTGATAAAGCGCCGGCCGTCGTCAATGAACAGGTCAACGTCCTTGTTATCATATACATCTCCTGACTGGCTCCCAAAGCGTTTCACGGCAGAAACTATCAGCGGGTTCAGCTCTACCGCTGTGACTTTCTTTGAGCCGCCTGCAAGAGCGGTCTGGATGTCTTCTCCACCGCCGCCTCCTATGACAAGAGTGCTATTCGTCTTTTGCATGTCGTACGGCATATAGTCCATGTATTTCTGCAGCCAGGCAAGGTCGCTTCTGGAGCCATTCCACTGAAATATCGGCGTGCCGGCGTCCGCATCAATAATAATTGACGCCAGCTCCCTAGAGGTGGTGTCTGCTTCCCTATTCTTGCTTGTAACGTCAATGCGGGAAAAAGAATTCCACTCCTTTGAGAGATGCTCAAATTTTGAAGGGTCTTTAAGCTGGTAGTAAAGCCCCTTGTTCGAGCCTGGGCGCACTTCAAAGATGCCAAGGTTTGATACATTTCCGGCTATGGGCAAGAGTATCGTGGCTGCGAGGACAATGCCGGCAAGCATCTTTGTCCTGCGTGCCAGTGCAATCCTGTCTGCCTGCCGCGCTCTCAATATCAATGCCCCTATTATCGCTGACGCTGCAACCATGGGCGCCGTCAGGAGAATAACATATTCGGCGCCGAGCCCCTGCATCAGCGGATCCAAAAGCAGGGTGGCAGATGCGGCTCCGACCAGATCGGCAAAGTACAGCTTGCTTATGTTCTGGGGCATCGCGTGGAACACCAGCGCCATTATCGACCCGGCGAAAAAGAAGGGGACAGAGGACACTAGATAGAAGAGGTAAATGTTGGACGTGTCGGGCGGGATGCTCGATAGCAGGAAGACAAACACAGGCACCGATACTGCGTACGCAATTGCAAAGTAGATTATGCGCGATGACAGGTGCTCCTTGTTTTCGTACTTGTCCTTCCATCTGGCGCTGTCTTTTTGCATGTGTATTACAAGCGAGCCAATACCTAGACCAAAAAATGCCACGGAAATAGCCATGAACGCATAGTCATACCACAAGATAATGGAAAAGACCCGGGTCAGCGCAAGCTCTAGCAGTATAGTGCTAAGAGAGGAGAAGAACAGGACTAGCAAAAGGAAGATCAAAAATGGCTTCAAATGCAGCTCCTATCCAAAAGAAAACATTAGGGATATAGGTTTCCTAGCCTGTAGGTAGCGAAATCTTCTAGTGCTTCCAGCTAGAAGCCTGCCGAGATCATGCAAAGTTTATTTCGTGCAAATCATGAAAAGCTGACGTGTACCGGCGCTATACGCTAGACGAGGTTAAGCGCAAAATAGTCGACGCGTTGCAGAATGCCGGCACCGGCCTATCTGGCATCGAACTTGCAGACAAGACAGGCATCAACAGGATGACTATAACAAAATACCTCGATGTCATGCATGCCATGGGTCTGGTGAAAAAGAAAAAAACAGGCTCAGTCAATGTCTGGTTTCTGGAAACAGGGGTCGCAGATATAGAGTTCCCCATCAACTACATACAGGTGCAGCAAAAGCTGATAAGCGCTGTTTTGGCCGGCGAGGAAGACCAAGCGCGAAGGATTTTGCTGAGCGTGCTAAATTCTAATGTCGACCAAGTGAAGGTGTTATCAGATGTTGTGCTTCCTGCAGTCAACACCATAGGCGAGCTTTACGCAAGGGGGAGGCTTGACAAGACAGAGCGCACGTTCCTTCTGAACCTCATGGCAGAGTTTGTCGACCTTGTCAAGTTCAATTCGCACACTACTGCGCAAAAGATGAACGCGCATGTGTTATTGGTAGCCGGCTCTGAAGATAAAGTTCATCTGGCAAAGAGCGCGGCAGTCGCATTTCAAATTCTCGGGTGGGACTCTATATACATCGGAAACGTCGAAGACCAGATCGACCCATTTTTCGATATCGACTTTCAGCGCTACGTCTCGCGCACGTGGGGCAACAGCCACGGCCTGATGATCATTTGCATATTTTCTTCCAGCGAAGGATCGCTGAGGTTCCTGTCCTCGACTGCCAAGGCCATGAAGGGCAGGCTTAAGGGCGAGCTTCGGATCGCGTCTTCTACCACTTCTGAGCTTCAGGCGGTGGCAGAAGAGAACTCGGACTATATCCCAAAAGACCTGCTGTCGCTTACAGAGTGGGCAGAGCGCGAATACAATACCATAGTCAAGTAGCTAGGCTTGCTGCAGCTGGAATGGGGTTATCGGCGGCGCTTCAGGCACTATCGCCTGTATTGCCAGAGTTACAATCAACCCAATCACTGCAAACACTATTGTTGCCAGAACAGCTATTCCAAATGCCCTAAGCCAGCCAGTGTCAAACCCTTTCTTGAAAACAGCTATCCACGCAATAAATGCAATGACAAACGATATTACCACGAGCACTGACCTCTCGCCAAACGTCAGGGCAAGTATCACTGATGAAATGAAAAGCACGATGGCGTAGACTATGGGGCCGACTGCGGTGACTAACATGGCCCGGGTAAACTTTGCTCGGCCAAGCGTGAGGATCTTTGCCGCTATCCAAACAGGGATTGAGACGATTATCCATAGAGCAAGCAGGCCGACAAGAACTGCGGCAATTATGACTAGAATTCCGGCGCCTGCCTGAAGCAAAAACTGCTCGAGCAACACCATTGATAGAATATGCTTCTGGATTTAAGGGCTACCTTTGGCAATTTACAACTCTTTTAATCGATAGGGTCCAAGCTATGCCATAATGTACGCCGGCCTGGAAGAGCAAACTAACTGGATTCCGCCATCATTTCAAAAGGCTGCGCAGAACCTTGCCAAAGAAGCAGTGAACAAGTTTGTGAAGGACAGCCAAGTTGTCGGTCTTGGCAGCGGCCCGATGGCGGCTGCAATAGTAAGGGAAATGGCAGATATGAAAAACAAGGAAGCTCTGGCGTGCATCCCGACTTCATTTCAGATAAAGCTGGAAGCAGAGTGCAGCGGCCTAAAGATTGTTGACGAAAGCTACATTCCAGAAATTGATGTCGTGTTTGACGGCGCAGATGAAGTAGATTCAAAATTTAACATGATAAAGGGCGGTGGCGGGGCGCTTTTGAGGGAAAAAATAATCCACTCTGCAGCCAAAAAAGTGGTGATTGCTGCAGAATCAAGCAAGTTTGTCCCGGCCTTTAGCTGGCCGGTGCCTGTCGAGATACACCCGTTTGCCATCCACATAGCAAGGAAAAAGCTTGAAGAAACTGGTGGTAGGCCAAAGATGAGGATGCTGAGAGAAGGGTATCCCTATGTGACAGAGAACGGCAACTTTATCCTTGACACGTCTTTCAGGTTTGATTCGAAAGATATCAGGCAGATAGAAGTGGCATTGAAAAGTATCCCGGGAGTAGCAGAAGTCGGCTTATTCACAAGGCGGGCAGATGTATACTATAAAGCAAAAGAAGATGGCACTTTTGAGGTAATCGAACGGTAGCAAATGCCAAGTATGAAAGGGATCAAAACGGAAAGGCTCTACGACATAACCCGCGCGCTGAGCCCGCGAATGCCAGTGTATCCCGGAGACCCGCAGCCTGAATTTACGACACATTTGACAATAGAAAAGGATGGGGCAAACGTTACACGAATAGCCCTTGGCTCGCATACTGGGACCCATGTCGATGCGCCATGGCATTTTCTCCAAGACGGCAATACCATAGACAAGGAGCCTCTTGACAAGTTTGCTGGACAGGCAGTTATTGCGGACCTGTCGCAAAAGCCGGTGGGCGCAGGCATAGACGGGCAAGACCTTGATGAATATGCAAGGGCAGTCAAAGATGGCGACATACTATTGATCTACACTGGCACAGACAATGGCAAAGTCAGAAGCAACTTTACTTATCTTGAAACTTCGGCTGCAGAATGGCTTGTGCGCCGCGGCGTCAAGTGCATTGGCATTGACACGCTCAGCGTTGAAAAATATGGTAGCAAGGAAGCTCCAGTGCACAGGATGCTGCTCTCAGGAGGCATAGGAATAATCGAGAACCTTAACTCGAATTTAAAGCAGTTTGCAGGCAAGAGGATGTTCCTTGTGTGCATGCCGCTGCCACTTGAAGGAGTTGACGGGTCGCCGGCAAGAGCTATTCTATTTGACATAAAATCATAAAATAACTTGTTGGGCAGCTCTAGTCAGTGGTAATAATAAGAAATTGGAGAAGCGTCCACCCTACCATCGCGCACAAGAGCGGGCTTGATTGGCGGCTGCTATCAATGGCAGCCAAGACGCACGGCGACATAGAAGCACAAGTCGAGCCGCGATTTCAATGCCTCAAAAGCATAACATATGTTTCCCTTGCCAAGCTGCAGCCCAGCCTTTCGTACGAGCCGCATGACCACAGTGACCATGAAGAAATATACTACATCATCGGTGGAAGCGGCCACGTCAAGATTGGCAGCGAAACCGCGCAGTTCCATGACGGCGACATTATCTACATACCTGAAAAAACCGTCCACTCGATAGCAAACGATGGAGACGAGATGGTAGAATTTCTTGCGTTTGGCGGGTTAACTGGCACGCAGTCACTAGGAGGCAGGTGATATGCAGCAACTTCAGCTGGGCATAATTGGTCTAGGCAAGATGGGAGGGAACCTTGCGCTGCAGGCAACGGAGAAAGGCATTTCAGTAATTGGCAAGGCGCGAAGCAAAAAGCCAGAGCTTGAAAGGCAGGGCATCAAGGTCGTTAATGATTACAAATCATTTGTTGACTTTCTGAAGCACCCAAGGATTGTCTACCTTTCACTCCCGGCAGGCCCCACGGTAGACAAGGTGATCGAGGAGTTGGTTCCACACCTTGAAAAAGAGGACGTGATAATGGACGGGGGCAACTCATTTTATCTTGATTCGATAGACAGGGAAAAGAGGCTGCACACAACTGGAATCCATTTCTTGGACTGCGGCACCAGCGGCGGGCTGGAAGGTGCAAGGCACGGCGCTTGCTTTATGGTAGGCGGCAATAAAGAAGGCATCAGGGTCGCTGAGCCGGTGCTCAAGACGCTTGCAGTCAAGGATGGCTACGTGCACACGGGACAGCCCGGCAGCGGCCATTTTGTAAAGCTTGTCCACAATGGCATAGAGTTTGGCATGCTGCAGGCGATAGGCGAAGGCACGGCGCTTTTGCGCGCAAGCGGGTTCAAGCTTGATTTGGCAGAGATTTTCAAGAACTGGTCAAACGGCTCGGTGATAAGAGGCTGGCTGGTTGAGCTGATGGAAAAGGGGTTAAGGGAAAAAGGCATCGACAAAGTTGAAAGCTATGTAGAAGATACGGGCGAGGTCAACTGGCTTGTGCAGGACGCGATCAACAAAGAGGTCCCCGTGCCTGTCATCTCGCAATCAGTGATGGAGCTATTCAAGTCAAGGATGGCTGAGAGCGACGCCTACAAGTCAATAGCGTTGATGAGGCATGGCTTTGGCGGCCACCCGTTTGGCGCAGATAAAGACATCGCAGAAGAAAGGAGAACAAGCAGAATCAACAAGGTCTAGGCGGCTTCTGCCTCTGACTTTTTATCGACAATGTCTCCCTGTTGGTGATGCTCGACCAAGATGTGGCGCTGCATGTCACCCAATGAATCAAATTTCTCGCCGCATGACCTGCACCGGTATTCTGTAGGTTCCTCTTTAGACAATGCGCCTGAATTCAATTACCCAGCATTCCAGATAAGGGTTCGTGCAACCTAGAAAAGGGAAAAAGCATCTAGATATAATAGCATATGAAAAACGTCGACACTAGCGCATTGAACTCATTTTCTGCCAACGCCGGCAGGTTCATGGAGCTTACAGAGGGCTACATCCACGAAGGGGTGAACCCCGGCGGATACTACAAGGCAGTGTGGTGCCGCGACGCGTCATACATCCTCAAGGACTGGTTCCTGTCAGGGCGCATGCAAGACGTGATGCAGGAAATGATGTTCATATGGTCTCACCAGATAACGCCAGCAGGGGAAAAGCTGGTGTACGGGAGAGGGTCGCCAGAGATGAAATACTTGTCCCAAGTTGCCAAGCCGGAAGTACAAGAGAAATTCGCAGGGGCGCTTCCAACTACGATATTCCACGGCTTTTCGGAAGTGTACGGCAGAAACCCGGACATTGACTCGACTGCCCTCATGATTTCTACCACCTCATGGATTTTGAATGCCTACCTGAAGGCAGGTCTGATTTCACCTGCCAGTGGTCAAACGCTGGACAACCAGATATCATCCATCGCATCGGATCCTTCGGTAGTCACCAACTTTGTAGTCCCGCGTATGCTCAAGGCAGTTGATTACCTTGCCAGTCGCGACGTTGATGGAGACTCGCTTTTAGAGCAGGGGCACAACGAGGACTGGATGGACACGGTGCTACGGGCTGGCAAAATAGTATACAGCCAGGCATGCTGGATACTTGCGCTGAGCAACCTGTCTTTGTTGCTGTCCGAGCTTCAAAACAAAGATGCAGGCAGGATTATGGCTCTTGCCAACAAGGCAATACTGGCTGTCGAGAGCCACCTGTGGTCTGAGGAAGACGGGGCGTATATCGACATACAGGAGACGCACCACATAGGCGGCCCGTACAGGACGCTTACCCAAGATGTCTCGCTTTACGTTACTGCAATTACTGAAAACACCATGCATGATATCCTGAGCGCACAGCTCAAGAAAGGCGGCTCAACTGACCAGAGGATAAAGCCTGATTATGCCCGCCGCGCGGCAGCAACCCTTGACGCCATAAAGAGCAGGATATGGAAAGGCAGGTGGCCCCTTGTCACCGAGGTGGAGTTAAAGACAACAGGCCCGTGGGTGCTCCACCCAAACCAGTACCATAACCACACCTTCTGGCCCTGGACGACCGGGATAGAGATGCAGGCGCGCAGCCGCCTTCAGCAGTTTGAAGAATGTGATTTGCTCATGTCGACGCTATCAAAAGGTGATCATAACAGCATGCTTGCCTTTTACGAATGGATAAATCCCGTCACCGGCAAAGGCGACGGGGCGTTTCCATTCAGGACAGGAATATCGGCAATAAGAATAGCCATCGCCGACATACTGTCGAACATGAATGTTAGTAGCCAGTGAATTCCTCCACCTTGATCCTTTCTTTCGGCACCTGCATTTCCTGCAACAGTTTTTGCATAGCTTTTAGCATGCCTGGCGGCCCGCAAATGTAAAAGATGGAATTGCCAAGCTCGCTTTTGTTTAGATGCCTCTCGATCATGTTCCTATCTATCCTCCCTCGCTCGCCGCTCCAAGAGTCCGGGATTTCATCACTCAGCGTATGCACCGGCTGAAAGTTCTTGTTCTCCAGAGCCCATTTGTCAAACTCGCCTTTGTAGAGAATGTTGGCCTCGTTCCTGTTTGAATCAAACATCACTATCTTGACTGGCAGGCGCTTGTCAGTCGCGTACTTTATCATGCTCCTAAACGGGGTGACCCCTATTCCGCCTGACAGAAATACTGCTGGCTTTGAATAATCGTCATGCAGGACAAACTCGCCCTGCGGTCCCCACGCCAGAATTTTTGTGCCATCTTCCAGCGACGCAAGCTTTTGTTTGTACGGCGTGTCCCGGATTCTGGTGCTTATCATCAAGTCCTGCTCTGTCGGAGAAGACGCGATAGAAAAGTGCCGGATAGGCCCCTTTGAGTCGCCAGAGACTCCGTCAAGCTTAAAGTAAGCAAACTGCCCTGCGGCATAATCCAACCCGCCTCTTGCAATCTTGAATGTCATGATGTCAGTCCCCTCTAATTTTTCCTTTGCAAGCAGCTCAAGTGATAGCTTGTCAGATGCTTTGCGCTCCTCCTCTTCATAGAATTTCCTTTCATTCTCCATGGCTTGGGAGTTATTGTCTCCGGCTCTTTTCTGCTGCAGAGCCTCTTCAGCCTGCTTGCCCTTGAGATTTACCGATATGTCGCCAGTGCTTTCGTCTACCTGCACAGGATACGAGTTGAGGTCTGTTGCCCACACTGTCTTTTCTGAAACCTTGGCATTTCGCACATCAAACACGGCATTATGCCATGGGCACGTCAGGTCGTATCCTTCAAGCTTGCCATCTTCAAGCGGCCCGCCTTCATGGGAGCACACGGCGTCCATCGCGTAGACCTTGCCACGGGCCATTGCAAGGACTATTGGCTTGCCATCCGGCTCTACTCGCAAGAGGCTGCCCTCCTTGAGGTCTTTAATGTTGGCGACCTTTTGATATTCTGACAGCATATGTATGAAATATGCACAAATTCTATTTACAGACTTGCTTTGATGGTTAGCGTTCTACGCCAAATGACATCTTTACAGTGGTCTTGTACCTGATTATCTTGCCCGAGCTGTCCACGTCTGCGGTCATGTCCCGAACCTTTATTCCATGTATTCCGTGCACGCTCTTTTTTGCTTCGGTTATGGCTATTTGCGCCGCGTCCTCCCACCCTTTTTCAGAAATGCCGATGACTTCGATTATCTTGGCGACCGATGACATGCATTTAGTGTAACAGTTTGTTATTTAGGCAGTACCGAAAAAACAAATAGAATATCCCGCTAGGCTATTGCCGCCTTACTCTGCATCTCCATCCTTTTTACAAAGTCAAGCCCGCTTTTTGTTGCAAACTCGTAATCTCTGCCAGCAATGTTTGGCTCAAAGCTGACATAGCCATCGTAGTTGATTTCATGCAGGCTTTTCATGATTGCCTGAAAATCAATGTGCGCAAACCCCGGCATCTTTCGGTTGTTGTCTGCAAAATGCGTGTGCCGCAAAAGGCCGCGCGAGCTCTTGATAGCGTCTGCAAAAGAATCTTCTTCGATGTTCATGTGAAAAGTGTCAAGCAATATGCCAAGCAAGTCTACCCTTTGCGCTATGGCAATTGCGTCTTTTGCATTGGCGCAGTATGGCGTGCTGTAGCGGTTGAGAGGCTCAAGCACAAGCTCGACTCCATGATCTGCTGCGTCTCTGCATAGCCGGCTCATTACAGGAATCGCCTTTGCAAAAAAGAGATCTTTATCCTTTGCAGGAATCGTGCCGTGCGTCCTGTCAAATCCCGGCCTGTCGTCAGCAAACAGGCAGACGTTCATCTCTTTTCCCCCTAGTGTGTCGCACATCCTGACGCAGTCCTGCACGTACTTTTCAGATTCTTTTACAAGCGCAGGGTCGGCGCTCAAGAGCTTGCGCTTCCAGCCGTCCTTGCTGATAGAGCCCCACATCCCGGTTATGCCACATACGGGCATGCTGTACGAGCTGAGCGTGTCTTTCAATTTCTTTACGTCAACGTCGCCGGGCTCTCCATACATCTCTACGGCGTCGTAGCCCTGTCTTGCCAGTTTTGCAAGCGTTTGCTCGATTGGCTCTATTTTCCTAAATGACGCAAGCGTTATAGAGTATTTCATTGCGCATCAACAAGGCATTTCATGATGTCAACGCATTTTGCGACCCCAGACTTGGCAATGCCGTGCTTTTTGCTTGAAGCATAGAATGCAAGCCCCTCGCCCGTTTCAAGGTCTGGCGGCCTGCCATGTGAGCCCTTGACGAGGCTGGTGTCAAGCGGTATCGACTTTGTCTTCATGTCTACAAATAGTTCCACTGGGTCGTACCCCGGCTTTCTGTGAATGTCTACCCTACGCGCAAAATCCGGCGCCTTGCTTTCGTCCTGCCACCAATAATAGCTGAACCACCTGTCTTTTGCAGAAATGGCCACCAGCTCGCCGCTCCTCGCGTTGTCTATTCTGAGCTCTTGCTTGCCCTTGCCATCCAGTATTTTGTCCACGCCGGCAGTCGCTTCAAGCACCTTTCTTGCTTCCCGCTCAAACCCTTCCTTGACATAAATGTGCGCCACTTGGTGGTCGACCATCGCAAACGCCTTGCTGTATTCAAAATCAATGTACTCCTTGTCTGCAATTGTGCGAACTGAAAGAAGGCCGGCTTCTCTCAATATCAGGTTCAGGGGCACCGCGCCCTTGACATCGTTAAAGGCGTATTCTGATATTATGATAAATTGCGTTTCGTCATGCATTCCAAGGTCGATTGCCTTTTGCACGAGCCTCCCGACTATCTCGTCGGCCTTTTTCAGATCTTCTTTTACCTGTGCAGATTCTTTGCCAAAGCGCTGCGCGGAATAGTCGACGTGTGGGATATAGACAAAGAGCAGTTCTGGCCGCTCGTTTTCAAGAGTATATTCTGCCGCGTTTGCTATCCATTCGCTTGACTTGTGCGATGCAAGCGGCCCCCAGTAGCTTGCAAGGTTAAATTCGCCAAACTTTTCTTTCAGTTTTTCATAGTAGCCCGGTGGCCTAGAGTAGCACCACATCACCATCTTGTCGTCCAAGTGTATCGGCCGCGGAGTCACAACAATGTCAGAGTTGGCATACATTGTGTTCTGCCAGAAAAGCGCTGCAGTCTTGGCGTTATTGGTGTCCCAGACTCTTTTTGTTTGCACAAGCGAGCTTGGCTGCTCCCAGAATGACACATTGTGTGTTTCTCTGTCATATAGCCCGTTAGCGATGATGCCGTGCTCTCTTGGATACTTGCCAGACAGGATGCTTGCCTGCACAGTGCACGTGACTGCAGGAAACACCGGCTCAAGCCGGGCGGCCTCTCCGGCCCGCGCAATCTTTTCAATATTTGGAACAAGGCCGGAATCGAGGTGTTTGTATTCCAAGCCGACGATGTCTAACACTATCGAGTGCTTCATTTGCGTTTGCTGCCCGTCAATATTCTCATATCGTTTAAATGGGTTAGCGTCAGGTCACGTACAGCTTTTTTGCCAGAATTATTGCCGGCGCGATGAAAAGTAGCGTTGCCAGCCCATAAGGCAGTCCGGCAGTCCCACTGACAAATACAGAATCAAGGATTACTATCGAGATGACCATGTTCCTAACTGCTTTTTGGATAGACGGCGCGCTGGTTGCGATGTGTTGCCTGAGAGTCACGAGCATCACGGCGGCAAAAATTATCAGGCTTATCATGAATGTCAGCTGCATGCTCAGCATGCCTATCGTGGCTATCGCCACAACAAGTACAAAGACGATTGAAAATGGGATCATGCTTGGCTTTTCACTTCCTACTTCCTTTTTGCTGAGCATCGTTATTGCCACAATGTAAACAAACAACGACGCGGCTGCAAAGATTGCCACAGCCATTGGAGTCGCATTGCCGGCAAGCCATGCCGCCGGTATTGCAGGGCTTGCCCCCAAGAGTACATTCAGGAACCTAGAGCCTCCCATGGCAAATGGGCCGGCTGCGGTATGCTTTAGCCGGTAGTCGTACGCGATTATCATTGCGGTAAGCGCCAAGCTTGTTGCAAGGCTTGCAGGTCCGATTGCAAGTGAAATTGCGTTTGCGGCAGCAAGCGCGGACAGGGCGATAATCATTGCGGCGCTTTTTGAAACGCTGCCAGAAGGAAGCGGCCTGAATGGGCGCTCCTTTCTGTCTATTTCAATGTCAAAGTAGTCATTGAGCACGATGCCGGCGATGTAGAGCAGGCCGGATGAAATCATGAGAGCGGCCAGGTGCACGCCGTCTACCGCAGCGGGAGCAACAGTTGCAAAATATCCTGCTGCAACGTCAGGTGGTGCCGTAAAAACATTTGGCAGCCTGACAAGAAGCAGGTACTGCCGCAGGCGTCCTACATGATGCTGCAAAGGTA
>JAJPDY010000066.1 GCA_023252395.1 Nitrososphaera sp.
AACATATGCAGACATTACTACTGGCAATCCTCCAGTACAGTACAAGTTTGAACTTTTGAAGACAGGGACAGGCAAGCCTGCGGAAGTTACAAGTGTCACAGAAGCGCCCAAACCACCGCTAGAGCAGACTACTGCAACGGGGGCGTATTTCATAGATCTGAACTGGGCGCCTGCGGAAATAAAGCCTGGAACCGAAACGACATTTGATGTAAGCTTCCTAGACAACGCACACAAGCCCGTCCAGAGTGTCAGCTACAACTTCAAGGTGACGGACTCTAAAGGAAATGTTGTATCAGACCTGAAAAATCAGTTCACCTCAGGCTCTAGCGGGCAACAAAAGGTGAACTTTAAGGATGGAGGCCCTGCAAAAATCAGCATCCTCATAAACGCGGTAGGCTCAAGAGACCCGGGCAACTTTGTAGAGAGTGCAGACTTTAACATAGTGGTGACACCCGAGTTCCCACTTGCGCTGATAGCTGCACTGGCCGCATTTGTAATGGCAATCCCGATCATTGCCAGGCATACAAGGATGAAGGGAATTTTTTCAGGCGCGAATAACTAGCGCTGCAGGCCGTCCTGCGGCGCCTCTCCTTCTTTTCCCTTGAACCGCGACATAAGGAAAGGCTGGTCAAGCTTCATGGCATTGCTCAGCACGATTGAAAGGATTCCTCCGAAAAGAAATCCACCGATGACGTCTGTCGGGTAGTGCTGCATAAGGTATACGCGCGATATTCCCACTATCACAGGAAAAGCCCACATCAGATAGCCTGCCCATCTTGATTTTCTATAGAGCGCGTAGCCGACTACAAATGCAAGGGCAACTGCGCGGGCGGCATGCCCTGAAGGGTACGACAGGCCGGCGGCAATCGGGGCGAGGCTGTCATTTTCAAGGCTAAAGTTTTCAGGCAGCTGCACCGCCGGAACAAAGCTGTAGGGCGGCACCGGCCTCCCGACTAGAGGCTTTGTGTACATCACTGCAACTACCAGCACCACTAGCACTATCAGAAATACCATTCCAACTTTACGCGTGCGCCTGATTATTGTGATCACGATGCCAAAGAGAAAGAGCGTGGTGACGTCGCCAAGCGAGGTTATCACTATCATTGCCGTGTCGAGTCCGGGGTTGCCCTGAATCGACTTGAAGTAGCGGCTTGCAGCGTCGTCGGCTGAGGATGTTATACCAGAACCGACCACTATAGAGAATATGACAAATGCGGCCACAAGGGCCATGAAATACATCGACCGCGTCTTTACCATCCATGGTGGTCTGATTGTTGCTGACAACCGAGACAGAAAGCACTTGCTTGCCGTTTAATTGTTTTCCTTACATCTTGGCATTACACTGAGGGCAGGTCTTGCCTTCCTCTGCCTGCGCAAAATACGTGACAAAATTACAGGCTTTGCAGGTCACCGGCTCTAGAACATTCCACAGCCGGTAATAGCGCGTGTTGAAATTTTGCGCTATTGCGCGCAGGAGGCCGGACTTTTCCATGTCAAGCAACACATCCTCAAAGTCAAGCACGTCGTCGAGCGCCCTGTAGCGATCCATTTGGTTGAGAAAAGCAAGTATTTCGTCGTTGCTAAAGCGCGTGTCAGTGTCGTTGAAATTGTCAAAGATTATCTTGCGTATGTCGTGGCTGCTCACCTTCGGCGCTGACATTTAGAGACCCTTTGAATCGTCCTGCAGCTTTTTGGCAGAAGCAGGGTCCTTGTTGGCATAGTACTGGACCATGCCAAGCTTTAACACCTTGAGCGACAACAGTGCGCACTTGATCCTTGCAGGGCCGAGGTTGGTGAGGCCAATGTTTTCCAAGATATCGTCCTTTGTCAAGTCCTTGATTGAAGTGAGCGGCTTGCCGGCCACCATTTCAGTAAGCATAGAGGCGCTTGCCTGGCTGATAGCGCATCCCCTGCCCTCGAATTTAATGTCAGTTATCTTGTCGCCCACCACTTTGAGGTGCATGTCTATCTCGTCGCCGCAGAGCGGGTTGCTGTCGTGGATGCTGACGTCAGGGTTTGACATCTTGCCCTTGTTCCGGGGGTTGCGGTAGTGGTCGAGGATTATCTCCCGATAAATGTCGTCACTCAAATCTTGAACAGTCTCCTTGCTTCATCAAGTGCGTCAATAAACTTGTCGATCTCTTCTTTTGTGTTATAGATATAAAAACTTGCCCTCGAGGTAGCCGAAACGTCAAGCCTCTCCATGAGGACCTGCGCGCAGTGGTGACCCGATCTTATGGCGATGCCGTGGTCGTTCATTATAGTGGCAAGGTCATGTGGGTGTATGTCGCCGATGTTAAACGACACAACGCCTCCACGGTCATTTACGTTGCGCGGGCCGTACAGAGTCACGCCCTTTACTCCCGTGATCCTGTCAATTGCGTATTTTGTAAGCTCTATTTCATGCTCCCTTACTCTGTCCATGCCGATGTCATTCAGGTAATCGATTGCTGCAGAGAATCCGATCACGTCTGCGATGTTGGGAGTTCCGCCCTCGAACTTGTATGGCAGGTCGTTGTACCTTGTCTCGTACTTGTGGACTTCCTTTATCATGTCGCCTCCTCCCATGAATGGCGGCATTTTCTCGAGGATCTCTTTTTTTACGTAGAGGATGCCAACCCCGGTGGGACCTAGCATCTTGTGAGCAGAAAACGCCATAAAGTCACAATCCATCTTTTGGACGTCAACTTGCATGTGCGGCACCGACTGGGCGCCGTCTATAAGGACAGGTATGCCCCTTTCATGCGACATCTTTATGATGTCATTTACCGGGACAATGGTGCCCAAGACGTTTGACATGTGTGTTACTGACACTAATTTCACTTTGTTGCTGTCAAGGTGCTGCTTGTATTCCTGCATCTTCAAGTAGCCGTCGTCGTCAACTCCAATGTATTCCAGCTTGGCACCCTTTTCAGTGGTAAGGATCTGCCATGGCACAATGTTGCTGTGGTGTTCTATTTCCGTAATGACAACCTTGTCGTCCTTTTTGACGTTTGACCTGCCCCAGGAATAGGCGACAAGGTTCAGAGCCTCGGTGGCATTGCGGGTGAATATTATTTCCTCGGTGGATCGCGCGTTGACGAATTTTGCGACCTTTTCCCTTGTGGTTTCAAAGGCAAGCGTCGCTTCTTCAGCCATCTGGTGCACCGCACGGTGTATGTTTGAATTGTAGTTCATGTAATAGTCGTGGATAGAGTCGATTACCGCAAGTGGCTTTTGGGTGGTAGCTGCATTATCAAGGTAGACAAGTTGCTTGCCTCCGCTCACCTTGCGCTTGAGTATCGGGAAATCCTCCCGGATCTTTTGCACATTGAGAGCGCCTTTTTGCATCATTTTGCTAACCCAGATTAATGTAAATTGTGTTGTCCTGTATTTTAACCTTGTAAATCTTGAGTGGCTCTTCTGCCGGCAGGTTCTGCGGCGCGCCGGTGTCAAGCTTGAACGCTGACAGATGCAGGGGGCACGTCACGGTTTTTTCTTCTTCGTTCATGATGCCTGTCGACAGATCCGCGTACGCGTGCGTGCATATCCTGTCGGTCGCAAACACCTGGCCGCCGGCCTTGGCAAGCAGTATCTTTTTGTCGCCGTGGTCAAAATCGTAAAGATCGCCGTTCTTGAGCGACTTTGCGTCGCACACCTTTATCCATTCTTCCATTGGCAATTACCTGTACTTGTAATGCTTTTCAAAGATGTCCTGCGTTTCGCGGTAGCGCGACTTTTCCACTTCGAGTATCTGCTCCATCGCCTCGTCTGTCCGGAGCATGAGCGGCTTGCCCTGCCACTTGTTCTCTATCAAATAGTTGACCCATGCCCTTATTGTCGGTCCCATCTTCCTTGACAGCGGCTCGAGAAAACCTGACACGATTTCGCGCTTTGCACCTTCCCTGCCAAGCCCCCTTGTCATAAGATAGTAAATCTGGTTCTCGTCCATCTGGGCCACGGAAGCCGAGTGCGTTGCCTTGACCTCGTTTGTCTCTATCTCCAAGCCCGGTATAGAGTCGGATTTTGCTCCCCTGTCAAGCAGGATCGCGTGACCTGCAAGGTATGACTCTGTGCCCTTGCCGTCCTTGCCTATCTTGATCATGCCCTTGAACAATGATTTTGAAGTATCCTTGAGGACAGACTTGACTAGCACTCTTCCCCTTGAATGCGGGCCGTGGTGGATCAGGTTTGACATGACGTCAAATGCTTGGTTGCCAACCCCAAATACGATCTCGACGTCTTCGGCAGAAGCGCCGGCGCCCTTCATGATGCTGTCGGTCTTGTAGCGCGCAAGCATCGACCCGAACATGCCGATGTACCACGACATCTTGCCGTCCCTTTCAACAAAAGCCTTCCGGTTTGAAACGTTGACAGTGTCTGCGCCCATCGCCTGCAGAGTCACCAGCTCCAAGTGTGCGTTGGGGCTGACATGAGTTTCAACCAGCTCAAAATAGCCCTGCTGCACGTCCTGCCTGCCTGACGAGCCGGGCGCGTACAGCTCTTGCACTATTGTTGCTTTAGAGCCCGTGTCTGCCACAATGATGTTTCTCGATATGAGCGACGTGCCGTCGTCTGCAAGCGAAGTGATTATCCTTATCGGATCTTGTACTACCACGTTCTTTGGAATGTAAATGAAAATGCCTGACTGGAACGCCGACGCTTCAAGCGCAAGGTACCTGTCTTCAAGGTAGTTGAGCTGGTTTGTTTCCATGTGTGATTTTACCAGATCTCCGTGCTTTGCCAGCGCGTCTTTTATCCCGGTTATTATCACGCCCTGCTTTGCGACGCTGTCCTGAACAAATATCCTGCTAATCTCTTGGCCCACTTGCAGGACTCCTGTTTCCTGCTCTAGCTCTTTCAGCCTGTCAGTCAGGTCCTTGCCAAGTACGGCCGGCCTTGACGGCGCGCCAAAGTGGACATTCTCTGGCTTTATCCTGTTGACGTCGGAATACTTGCTGTACAGCGGCGAGACTTCTGCCGGCAGCGACTCGTACTGCGAAAACGCCTGCTTGCGAATTGACGCAAGCCAAGCTGGCTCTTTGCCTGATAGCGACTCGACATACTGGCTGTTAATGGAGGACAGGGCTGTTGTTGCCATGATTATCACTTGACAAAAAGGTGATGGGATTAGCCGACAGAGCCTTCCATCTCGAGCTTTACCAGCCTGTTGAGCTCGACTGCGTATTCCATCGGAAGCTCTTTTGTGAACGGCTCCATGAACCCGCCTACTATCATTGACAGCGCGTCAGACTCTGAATATCCCCTGCTCATCAGGTAGAATATCTGGTCTTCGCCTATCTTGCCTACCGTTGCTTCGTGTGTGATAGTGGCGTCGTCTTCGTTGACTTCGATGTATGGATACGTGTCTGTCCTAGAGCGCTCGTCAAGCAACAGCGCGTCGCACCTGACGTTTGACTTGACTGCCGTCGCGCCCTTTGCCACGTGCAACAGACCACGGTAGGTCGTCCTGCCAGAGTCCTTGCTCACGGACTTGCTTGTGATCCTTGAAGTAGTGTTTGGTGCAAGGTGCACTGCCTTTGCCCCTGCGTCTTGGTGCTGGTCCTTGCCTGCAAATGCGACTGACACGACTTCTGCGTGCGCGCCTCTGCCGAGCATGTAGACACCCGGATACTTCATTGTCAGCTTGCTTCCAAGGTTGCCGTCGATCCACTCGACTCGCGCGTTTTCATAAGCATAAGCCCTCTTTGTCACCAAGTTGTAGACATCCTTGCTCCAGTTCTGAATCGTGGTATATCGTATCTTGGCGCCCTTCTTTGCAATCAGTTCAACGACTGCAGAGTGCAGCGATTCAGTGGTGTATACTGGCGCTGTGCATCCTTCGATATAGTGGACTTCGGCACCTTCGTCTGCGATGATTAGCGTGCGCTCAAACTGTCCAATGTTCTCTGCGTTTATCCTGAAATACGCCTGCAGTGGAAGGTCAACTTTGACTCCCGGCGGGATGTAGATGAACGAGCCGCCTGACCAGACCGCGCTGTTGAGCGCTGCAAACTTGTTGTCTTCTGGCGGGATTACCTTGCCAAAGTGCTTCTTTACAATCTCTGGATATTCCTTGACTGCGGTGTCAGTGTCAGAGAAAATCACGCCCTGCTTTTGCAGGTCTTCTCTCAAATTATGATAAACAGTTTCAGATTCGTACTGGGCGCCAACTCCTGCAAGGAACTTGCGCTCTGCCTCTGGTATGCCGAGCTTTTCAAACGTGTTCCTTACTGAATCAGGAACGTCGTCCCAGCTCTTGCTAGTCTTTTCTGATGCCTTGGCGTAATAGTAGATGTTCTGGAAGTCAATCTTGGACAGGTCGCCTCCCCAGTTTGGCATTGGTTTACTCATAAAGACGTCATATGACCTGAGCCTGAAATCTCTCATCCAGTCTGGCTCGCCCTTTAGCTTGCTAATTTCTTCGACTGTGCCCCTAGAGAGCCCCTTTTTACTGAGGTAAACGTAAAGCTCAGTGGAATCCTTAAAGTCATACTTGCTATAATCCATATTCAGGTCTTTTGCAGTCATACGCGTTGTATAACGCTGTTATGTTTTATATATATTTTGCAC
>JAJPDY010000067.1 GCA_023252395.1 Nitrososphaera sp.
TATTGTAGAGTTACTACAGGTTAATTGTAGTTCTGCATATGCAGAATTGCATCTATCATATGTGGTACAAAAATGAGCGTGGGATTGTATTTTATCGAGACTCAATGCTATCAACGTTTTAGTTCATCTGTTGTTGTAAGTGGATTAATCTGCGGTCATTCAGTGAACATTTTAGAATTAACAACTACTATCCACTCTGACTTTGAATCTTTACGTTTTGCCTCCGTGCAATTTCACGTATTACGCTAATACTTAGGAAAGTAGAGATTGCCGAGCCGATTGCCAATGCAATCATGTAGCCAAATCTGATGTCCGATATTGGCGAATTTGGCACGTCCATTCGAGAGCCGCCAAAATACACTCCAAAGAAAATTTGCAAGATTGTAAAAATGATATAGTATAGCCACCACACAAGAATTATTGTTGGCTGCTTTAGTTGTGGTCTGCTCCATTGGTCAGTGTTCCACACACTCGGATCGCTACTTTTTACAATCTCAACTGTCACTTCGTAAGGCTTCCACAAGTTAAACACAGGAATTATCCACCATATGATTGCCCACTTTGGCGTAAAGCGAAGGCCGGTAGCGCCTAGAGCTGGAAGGTTTTGATAAGCTCTATAGAACCATATTGCGTTTACTACTATAGAGGGAACTGAGATTGCAAAATCTGCCGTTGATAATTCGCGTATGAAAATCGCTGCAATAGAGACTGTAGTAGTAATTAGATAAAGGATGATTGCAAGCTTTGTTAGCCGGTCAATTGGCGTAAACTTTGCCGCAGAACTGTTTGGTAATGAGGAACTCATGTACGCTAGAACTCACGCTTACTCCAAGTAATCAGTTCTTAAGTTTTCAGTTATTGACGAACGTACTGATCAAAAAGGTCTACGAGCGTGGCATGTTTCCCCGAAGAAAGCGGGGGGATACCATTTTTACTCTTTGTCGATGAATTCGTCCGGACTTGGTGGCTCAGGGTTGATTCCCTTCCTCTTCCTGACATCTGCAACCAGAGTCCTAAAGATCGAGTTTGGAACTGGCTGCCATGCCTTAAAGTAGGTGTTCCACAGCGCCTTGCCGGCTGTCGCTCCCCTCATCTTCTCAGAGAGGTCGAATGTCTCAGACGCCGGCACCTCGCCTTGAATGATTGCGATGATGCCCTTCTGCTCGACGTTTAACAGCTTGCCGCGCTTGCTTGAGAGAACGCTTCCCACCGCGCCTATCTGGTCCTGCGGGCACTTTACTTCGACTCCAAGCACAGGCTCTAGCAACACAGGGTCTGCAATCAGCATCGAGCCGAGCATCGCCCTTCTTGTCGCCGGCATCAGCTGCGCAAGGCCCCTGTGCGCCGGGTCCTCGTGGGGGACAAAGTGGTGCAGCACAAACTTTACTCCTCTCACCTGCTCCTGAGCTATCGGCCCGTTTCGGATTACGTCGTCAAAGCCAGAGCGTATAGAGTCCATCGACTCTTGCAGGAACTGGACACCCTTGGTCTCGTCTACCAGCATGTTGCCGCTCACGTCGATTGCTGCAACGCTCCTTGACTCGTCCGTGCTCCAGCCCTTCTCCCTGAGCAGCTTGGCCATCTCCTTCTTGTCCATGTCTTCCTTTATCTTGCCGGTCCTTATCATGTCCAGTATGTCATCTGGCAGGGGCTCGACTCGCAGGAATATCTTGTTGTGCTTGTTTGGAGACTTGCTCATTATCGGTCCTGCCTTACCCCGGATGGTTTCGCGGTAGTTGATCAATGGCTGCGTGGTGACTACGTCAAGCCCGGCTTCTTGAAGCAATGAAGTGGCGATTTCAAGGTGCAAGACGCCCATGCCTGCCATGAGAGTCTCGCCGGTCTCTTCGTTTATCTTGACAATGAGGTTCGGGTCCTCTACGGTGATCCTGCGCAGTGCTTCAACCAGCTTGGGCAGGTCCTTCGGGTGCTTGGGCTCTACTGCAATGGTAACTACAGGCTCTGAAACGTACTTGATAGATTCAAACGCTAGAGCACCTTTCATGGTCGAAAGCGTCTCGCCTGCAACCGCATAGTCTAGCCCTAGCAGCGCCGGTATGTTGCCTGACGGGAGCATGCTCACGATTTCTCTCGTGTTGCCCATGTAGATGTTGACTGACTGGACCTTGCCCATCCTTTTTGCGTCGACAAGGTAAACCTCATCACCGTCTTTAATTGTGCCAGAGTAAAGCCTGCCGGTGGCAACCCTGCCTGCCTGCGGGTCGACGTTTATCGTGGTGACCATCATGAGCGCAGGGCCCTTTTCGTCACACGCGACTAGCGCTTTTCCGACGTCAGAGTTGAGGTCGCCGGGCCAGATTTTCGGGATCCTGTATCTCTGCGCAACGTGGGGCGGAGGATGATGCTCAACGACCATTCCAAGCACTGCGTCGTGGAGAGGAGCCCTTTGCGAAAGTTCCTTGATTGTGTTTGGATCGCCACTTGTATAAGCCTCATAGACGTCCTTGAACGTGACGCCCTTTTTCTTTGCAATATTGTAGTTGAATCCCCACCTGTCCTTGGCAGAGCCAAAGGCGACGGTGTTGCCCTGTATGCTGACCTTCCACTTGTCCTTGACTTCTGGCTCTGCGTAAATGTCGATGAGCTGGTTAAAGTGGTTGATGATGTTCATCAGCCACTTTTGCATTTCATCTGCGTTCAGCTTTAGCTCCTTGACAAGCCGGTCTATCTTGTTGATATAGAGCACCGGCCTTACGCGCTCTTCAAGCGCCTGCCTAGTGACGGTCTCTGTCTGGGTCATGATGCCTTCCACAGAGTCTGATACCACTACTGCGCCGTCGATTGCGCGTAGCGCGCGAGTCACCCTGCCTGTAAAGTCGATGTGGCCGGGCGTGTCTATCATGTTGATGACGTATTCCTTGCCGTCCATTTCGTAGAATAGTGTGACGTTTGCTCCCCTGATTGTCATCTGGCGGTTCTGCTCGAGCTTCATAGAGTCAAGCGCCAGAGCCTGGCCGGCGACAGACGGGGAAATGATGCCTGATGCAGCAAGCAGGCTGTCACTCATTGTAGTCTTGCCGTGGTCTACGTGGGCAATGACTCCAAAGTTACGTATTTGATCTTTGTTACCAACAAGCCTCAAGATATCTTGGGTTGACTTGAACTTTGGCATATACTCAAGCGAAAAAAGTTCGTCGCAGGACTATTAAATGTTCCTTAGATTCTTTATGATTTAATAGTGACAGAGAAGCGCCCAGAAATATGGAGATAACGCTGGGTCACACGCCGGACGCGGACGACGCGTTCATGTTCTATGCCCTTGCGGCCGGCAAGGTCAGGTCCGATTTTGTGATAAAGCACGTGATACAGGATATTGAAACGCTCAACCGGCGCGCGCTGGACCATGACTTGGACGTGACCGCAGTTTCTGCCCATGCCTATGCTTATCTTCAGGATTATGTGATACTGAAAAGCGGCGGCAGCTTTGGTCTCGACTACGGGCCGATTGTAATTACAAAAAAGGAGAACAAGATGTCGCTGGAGCAGCTGCAAAAAGCCACGATAGCTATCCCGGGCAGGATGACTTCTGCAAACCTGCTCTTGAAACTCGCTATTGGGAAATTCAAGGAGCAAGAAATGTCGTTTGAAACTATCCCGGACGCAGTTGCGTCAGGCAAGGTAGACGCCGGCCTAGTAATCCACGAGGCGCAGATAACCTATGACAAAACAAAATTTGCCAGCGCGCTTGACCTTGGCAGCTGGTGGTCCAGCAACACGGGCAGGCTGCCGGTGCCGCTTGGGATCAACGTTGCAAGCACAAAGTCTATGAGCAGAGATCAGATAAGCAAGTTCAGCGACGTATTCACAGAATCTATAGCGTACGGCCTTCGCAACATCGGCGACGCAGTAGACTATGCGATGCAGTACGGCAGGGGTCAGCCAAAGGAAACCATAACAAGGTTTGTGAAAATGTACGTCAACGACTTGACGCTTGACATGGGAAGCAGCGGCAGGCGCGCAATTGTAAAAATGTTTTCGATGGCAAAAGAAAAGAAAATAATTGATGCAGACGTCGCTGTAGAAGTGCTCTAGCTAGTCTGCATCACAGGAAGCGGCCTTGCCTGCAAGGTGGCAGTCAGGTCGTGCGGCTGTCCGCCTCTCATCACAGTGACTGTCACCTTGTCTCCCACCGATGTGTGCTCCTCTATGTAAAAGATGACGTCCTCTATCCTCTTGACCTGATGCCCGTCGATTGCGGTAATGACGTCGCCGGCAGGTGTCTCATTTTTGGTGCCGCCGACAATTCCTGCCCTGTCAGCCGGCCCTCCGGGAGATACTGAACTTATTGCCACTCCCTTTGAGTCCCTTGGCAATCCAAGCTGCTCTGCGAGGTCCGGAGTCAGGCTGGCGCCGGCGATCCCAAGCCACGGGTGGTCGTACTTGCCCTCCTGCACCAAATGTGGGACAATCCGCGCAACGGCAGCCGACGGAATAGCAAACCCGATGCCAGAAAAGTCTCCGGTGTTTGACCTGATTGCAGTATTGACCCCTATCACTTCGCCCTGTATGTTGAGCAACGGGCCCCCAGAGTTGCCGGGGTTGATTGCGGCGTCTGTCTGGATTGCGTTTGGTATCGAGAAGCCCATCTCTTGGTTTGGCAAGAGCCTGCCAACCTGGCTCACAATTCCAGTTGTCATGGTGTCGCTCAGGCCAAACGGGTTTCCGATCGCGATCACCTGCTGGCCGACTTGCAGCTGCGTAGAGTCGCCAAGCGAAAGCGGAGTAAGGCTCTCGCTTGAAAAGTCGTCAGTGATTTGTAGAACAGCTATGTCGCTGAAGGCGTCCGTTCCAACCACCTTGGCAGAGTACGTGTTACCGTCGACAAATGTTACATCGACTGTCTTTGCTCCATCGACTACATGATTGTTGGTTATTATCCTGCCATCAGTGTCGTAGACAAACCCGGAGCCTAGCCGTGTGGACTGGCTCTCCAGAGGGTTGCCGTTGATTATAATGTTCGGTATGACCGTCTTGACCTTGCTTGTTATCTGCACCACCGAGCCACCTGCCTTCTTGAACACCTGGTTGAGTATCGTGCTCTGGGCGTCAAGCGTTGCCGACGCAGTAGTGTTTCCTGTGCTGATTGTCATGTTGCCAGTGCTGCTGTTCTGCGCCACTTGCGTGGTCTGGTAGGCAGGCTGCCCTATGGCAAGCCCACCGTCACGCATGACCTGAACTGCAAGGAGCGACGAGAGGACTATTGAAATTGCGGCGAGTATTGCTACCTGTTTTTGCATTACCCTTCGGCACGCTTATTGCAGGATTACAAATAACGTCTTGCTGAACAATGTTAATTGACTAGAATTTGCGTATGATGTTAAAGAATGTGTCACGCTGGGCCGGCTCGCGCTTTATCTCCCTTATCAAGCTGGCAAGCTCCTGAGTCGACGTGCCGGCGGCCTTGCCTGCCGCCTTGAATATCTCCTCAGAGAAGGCGGTTCCAACCATGTCGTTTCCGCCGTACGAAAGCGCCACCTGAGCCACCTTTTTGCCTAGCGCCACCCAGTAAACGGAAACGTTGTTCAGCACGTTTGCAAGGAGCAGGCGCGACACTGCTATCACCCGGAGGTCGTACGGCGACGGGCTTTCTGACTTGACCAGCCCCTTTTGCTCTAGCTCTGTGTTTTCAAGGCTGAACTTGAGCGGGATAAAGGTGGTAAAGCCCTTTGTCTTTTTGTGTAGCTCGCGGATCTTTATGACGTGGTCGACAACGTGCTCTGGCTTTTCCACGTGCCCAAACAACATCGTGCAGTTGCTTCTGAGGCCAAGCTCGTGAGCCTGCCGCGCAGTGTCAAGCCACTCTTCTCCTGAGCACTTGCCTATCACTATCTGCTTTCTGGCATCTGGATGGAATATCTCTGCTCCGCCGCCGGGCAGGGCATCGAGCCCCGCGCTTTTCAGCCGCAAAAGCACTTCCTTTATCGAGTTTCTAGTCACCCGGGCAATGAAGAATATCTCTGCCGGCGTGAACGCTTTTATCGTGACTTTGGGAAATTCTGCCTTGATTGCCTGCATCATTTTTTCGTAATAGTCAAGGCCGAGTTTTGGGTGAAAGCCGCCCACAATGTGAAGCTCTGTCGCGCCCATCTGCTCTATAGCGATCTTGCTGCGCGCGACTATCTGCTCCGTTGAAAGCGTATAAGCGTCAGGCTCGTCGCCCTTTCGATAAAAGGCGCAGAGGGGGCAGCTGGCCGCACAGACATTAGTGTAATTGAGGTAGTATGACGCGACAAATGTGACTGAATTACCGCAAAGATTGTGCCGGACCTTGTCAGCCGCGGCGCCGAGTAAGAAGAGGTTCTCCTCGTTTATCAGCTGCACGCCGTCGCTGTACGATAGCTCTTCCCCAGCAAGGGCCTTCTCAAGCGCAGGGGTTCCGCCCGTGACGGCATCGCTCTTTTGCAAAGTAGTCCTGCCTTTCCTTGCTCTTGAGGACATTATAAATTGTTGTCACCCT
>JAJPDY010000068.1 GCA_023252395.1 Nitrososphaera sp.
GCAGGCGTCTTTGCACAGGCAATACGGTATCCCACAGTCAGGAAAGGATCTGCGCGCCTTAGAGTGTCGCTTACTGCGATGCACGAACAAAAGCACCTAGATGCTGCCATTGACGCGTTTGAAAAGGTCGGCAAGAAAACAGGTATCATCTAGATATATTTCTAAACTCGAATTTAGAAACAAAGTTAATTAACATGCACATTCAATTATTGACATGCCCGCAAGGGAATTTGCATTCAAGGTAAAAGTGTCAGAAGAACAAGGCAGAGAGCTTGCAATGTACCTAAATGCGCTTTCGCCTTCTGATCTGCTCTTTGGCCTTCGCTTTGCATACAACCGCCAGACAGCGGCGGCCGGCGGGTACCTGATGCCTGGCAGAAAGAGCATGGTGAAAAGGGAGACGCTTTCACTTACACAAGATCAGGCAAAATGGCGCCTCAACAACTGGAAGACAATGATCCGGACGTACAGGGAAAAAGGATACAGCTATCCTACGATATCGAGGATAAAAAAGCAAGTCCAGAAAATTGCAAGTCAAAAATAATAAGAAAAAGGGCAGGCTAGTAGCCTGTTGCCTCTAGGTTCTTTTGCGCGCTTGCGTTCGTTGACGGGAGATCCGGGAACTTGTTCTTCATGTTCATCTCTACTACGGCGCTTGCTTCTTCCATTATCCTCATAGTGTCTTCGCCTGCGCCTGTAAAGCTGCCGATCTCTCCGTTTGGAATCTGTCCCGAGTCTGTTATGATGTTGCCCAGCAGTTCTGAAATCTGCGAGAATGACTGATCCGCTTCTGGCATCATTCCTGTCAGGCCTCCCTGCAACCCCTTTATCACGGACATTGCCGGGCTGAGAGTCACCACCACGTCTCCGAGTTCTGTTATTGTGTTTAGTCTTAGCTGTATTTGCTCAAGCGCCAGCTTGGCAGAAGTAACCATCTTGTTCATTTTGCGTATCTGCGACAGTTCTCCTGACAGCACTCTTGCATGCGAAGCGTCGTGGCTTTGCATTGCGAGCACTACTCGCTTAAAGATTACCTGATCCTTTTCCTGCATCCTTCCGGATATCGAATCAAGTTTCGCTATTTGCATTTGCAGCTTTTTCTGTGCTTCTTCTATTCTTGGCTTCAGCGGAGCCTGAGGCTTTATCCCTTCAAGCAACCGATGACCAACGCTTTCCCCTTGTGGTTTTACCCACTTGTTATCAAATGGCATTCTTACTATTAAGGCACCTAGCCATCATTCCAATAAAGAACTAAAAGTAGCATTGTACTGCAGTTGCTTGTAACCGCGGTAACAGAGCTCTGCGGTTACACCGTGTTCTAGAACAATCTCACAAACACCGCAAACCTTATCCTTTAGACAAGTTTTTTAAAGGCTGCATCTGGGGTACCAGTACAAGATGATAAAGGAGAAGATCAAGGTCAACAATCGCAATTACAACGTCACCATCAACGAGCAGACGCAAATGTATGCGATGAGACTGAGAAGGCTGTACCAGCAGAGCTACAGCGACATGGATAGCTTTGACGAGGTAAGCTCCGAGATCTCTTCTACCGTCAGCAATCTTTTAAAGCACGCCGTGTCGCCGGAAGTAAAGGAAGACGACATGGACGGAGTAATACAGCAGCTGCTAAAGATGTATGAAAAAGCAGCCAAAAAGTAAGTTCCTTCTTCTAGAAAACATCTAAATAGCAATTGAGAGCGTCCAATCAACATATGGATGCCCATGCCATCAAAAAATGCATCAACCCGTCCTGCGGTTTAACTTTTGAAATTACAAACGACATTTACCGCTGCTCCTGCGGCTCTCTTTTAGACATCAAATACAGCAAAAAGCCGAGCCGCGACCTGATTGAAACGTTCTACCAGCGCAGAAACCACGGCGGCAACATCTACAACGAAAGCGGGGTATGGCGCTTCCGCGATCTTGTCAATTTTGCAGGGATTGACACCGAAAACTTTGACGAATGCGCAAGGGTGCTGGTGTCGCTTGATGGCTCTGAAGGCCGGCTCTCAAAGCCGTACAAGATGAGCAAGGCCGCCGACTATGCAGACATGGACCATGACTCGTTTTTGCTCCAGCCCGAAGGCTACAACCCATCCGGCTCGTTCAAGGACAATGGCATGTCTACTGCAGTGACACATGCCAAGATGCTTGACGTGAAAAAGATAATCTGCGCTTCTACCGGCAACACTTCAGCTTCTGCCGCAATGTACGCGGCAAATGAAAACATGGAATGCGACGTCTACATCCCAAAGGGAGAAATCGCTCCAGGCAAGCTAGGTCAGGCGTTCCAGTTTGGCGCGCAGGTGATACAGGTGCAGGGCAACTTTGACGACGCCCTTGCAACTTCTCTGAAAAATGCAAAAGAAACTGGAGGCTATACTGTCAATTCTGTCAACCCTTTTCGAATAGAGGGCCAGAAGACGATAATCTATAGAGTACTTGAGCACCTCGACTGGAACCCTCCCGACTGGATTGTTTACCCAGGTGGCGCCCTTGGCAACACGTCAAGCTGCGGCAAATGCTTGATAGAGCTGTACGAATGGGGCTGGATCAAAAAGATTCCACGGCTGGCGATAGTAAACGCAGAGGGCGCAAGCACATTCTACGACCTTTACAACGGCCTGTTTGAAGGCAAGCGCCTTACGTGGAATGGCGGCAGGCCGGATCTTGAAATGGTCGAGCGCTACTATGCAGATCAGGACAAGAAAGGCACCCGGCCAAAGACACACGCAACTGCAATTCAGATCGGAAGGCCCGCCAACATTGTCAAGGCACTGCGTGCTCTAGATTTTACAAATGGCGTGGTTGTTCAGGCAAGCGACAAGGAAATGAGTGACGGCATGTCAATCGTCGGCCTCAACGGCTTTGACTGTGAGATGGCGTCTGGAGCTGTCCCCGCCGGTGTCAGAAAGTTGCGCAAGGAAGGGACGATCAAAAAGGATGACGTTGTTGTCGGCATACTTACTGGTAGGCAAAAAGACCCCGCGCTTGCAGTAGAATACCATTCAAACGCAAGCAACATGTTTGCAAGGCCGCCGACAAGCCACTAACTTTTTGCAATTATGCAGTTGCTTATGCAATCATGTTAATCTTTTATTACTATAGTTATCATTGTAATATGAACATATTCATAACGATATCAATTGCTACATATTGATATTAATAACATAGTTTTTGGCAGCTAATTTTGGATCGACCGGCAAGAATAGGACATTTTCAGGTCTAGGCGAGCACAAAAGGTAGCAAAAGAGCAACTAATCTGCTTGCAGAATTGAGTAAAAACAGCTACTTGGCAGACGCTTTCTTTAATGCTGACAAAAGAGCTCCTGCCTTGTGCTCTGTTTCTGCCCATTCACGCTCAGGGTCAGAGTCCATCACAATGCCTGCGCCTGACTCAACATAGGCATCATTCTTGTTCACAAAGAGTGATCTTATTGTTATGGCAAAGTCGCAGGAGCCGTTGAACGAGAAATAGCCAAGAGCCCCTGCATATGGCCCCCGGAGTGTAGGCTCTAGCTCATCTATTACTTCCATTGCCCTGACTTTTGGGGCGCCAGAAACCGTGCCGGCGGGAAACACCGCCTTGAGCGCATCATACGAATCGTATGTCTTTTGTAGCCTTCCAACCACATGCGAAACGATGTGCTGAACGTGGCTGAATCGCTTGACTGTCATGAGCTCGTTGACCCGCACTGTGCCAAATTCGCACACCCTGCCAATGTCATTTCTTGCCAAATCAACTAGCATCGTGTGCTCGGCAAGCTCTTTTTCGTCCTTTAACAGGTCCTGCCGCAATTCCTCGTTCTTCTTTTCATCTTCAACGATTGGCCGCGTGCCTGCAATCGGGAATGTCTCCACATAGTCTTTGGTTATGCGCATGAGCATTTCAGGGCTTGATCCAATTATGCACCTGTCAGACATTTTCAGCAGGTACATGTACGGCGAGGGGTTCACTTCCCGCAGGCTTTCATACAGGCTTATCAGACTGCCCTTGACTTTGAACTTCATGCTTTTTGCAAGCACTACCTGAAAGACATCACCGTCGTAGACGTACTTTTTCGCTTTTTTTACCATCTTTACAAAGCGCGCCTGTGTCATGTTGCGGCGTGGTGCCGAATAAGAAAAGCGTGAAGGCTTACTCTTGGCCTTGGCTATCTTTTTCTCTACTTCTTCGAGCCGGGATTTGCCCAAGAAAAAGTAGTAGGCTTGGTTTTCCTTGTGGTTGTACAGTATCCCGTCTTGGTAGATGCCAAATTCAAACAGCGGAAAGTTGCCGTCCTTCTTTGCCTTGCTGACAGGCAGATGCTCCCAAAAGCGCACTGCATCGTAGCTGATGTACCCAACTGCGCCACCGATGTACCGGAAGCGATCGTCATTGACTTTTGGCATCAGCTCGCGCAGCTGCGCAAGGGGCTCTGTCACTTTGGACTCTTGAATTATTTTTCCCTTCCTGTCCCTGACTGTGAATTTCCTGAAATTGCAAGTTACAGTGACTTCAGGGTCAAAGCCAATGACAGACATCTCGGCAAGCTCTTTTGGTCCAATGAGCGACTCTAGTATGAATACTCGGTCGTACAGCGAATAGAGTTTCTTGAAAAGCTCAAACTGGTTCTCAGACGTGGCTAGCTTTTGTATCTGGATCTTGCTTTCCAGAGATGCGAGATGTCCAAAAGTGACCACCTTTGTTCATGTTCTCCTAGCCTGCAGAGCTATTGCCCTCTGGATGTCATTTAACCTTTACTGGCAGAGTCACCGCGCCTTCAGACGCGGACTGGACAAGCGACGCGTACTTTGCAAGGGCGCCAGTCGTGTAGTGCGGCTTGATTGGCTTCCACTTTTTCGCCCTCTTTTTCATCTCTGCCTTTGACACCATCAAGTCTATCGTGCTCTTTTGTGTGTCGATGGCTATCTTGTCGCCTTCCTTTACAAAGGCTATAGGGCCGCCCACCATCGCTTCAGGCGCAACGTGGCCTATCATGAAGCCCCTTGTCGCGCCGGAGAACCTGCCGTCTGTCACCATTCCAACTTTTTCGCCAAGCCCTTGGCCCACAATGGCTGCAGTCACTGCAAGCATTTCGCGCATGCCAGGACCACCCCTTGGTCCTTCATACCTGATAACCACAATATCGCCTTCGACTATTTTTTGCTTGGCTATTGCTTCAAACGCTTTTTCTTCTGCGTCAAACACCCTCGCCCTGCCCACGAACTTTTTGCTCTGGACGCCTGCAAGTTTCACTACTGCCCCATCTGGCGCAAGCGTGCCTCGGAGTATCTTGAGCGTCCCTTCGGCCTTTATCGGGCTGTCTAGGTGCTTTACCACCTTGGCGTCAGGGCTGTAATTAAAGTGGGCAGATTCCAGGTTCTGCTTCATTGTCTTGCCAGTCACGGTCATCACATCGCCGTGCAGCAGGCCCTTCTTGAGCAGGCTGTTCATTATCACCGGCACGCCTCCCACTTTATCAAGGTCAAGCATGACGTACATGCCGCCCGGCCTCATGTCTGCAATGTGGGGCGTACGCTTGCGAATCCGCTCAAAATCGGCAAGGTTCAGTTTCACTCCGACTTCCCTTGCTATTGCAAGCAGGTGAAGCACTGCGTTTGTGGATCCGCCTATCGCGTTTGCCATCATGATCGCATTTTCAAACGCTTCAAAAGTCATGATGTCTTTTGGCCTGATGTTATTTTCAAGCAGGTTCATTATCGCGTTGCCAGTGTTGTAGCATATTTCGTGCCTCTTTTCGCTCTCTGCAGGCGGAGAAGCACTTCCCGGAAGCGACATGCCTATGGCTTCGCTGATTGATGCCATCGTGTTTGCAGTATACATTCCCGCGCAGGAACCTGCTGTCGGGCAGGCGACATTTTCAAGGCTTGTCAGCTCTTGCAGCGTCATTTTACCGGCGTCGTACGAGCCCACGGCTTCGTAGACATCCTGCACCGTCACCTGCTTGCCGTTCCAGACGCCGGGCATGATGGTGCCGCCGTACACAAATATCGACGGCAAGTTGAGCCGGCCCATCCCCATAAGTGTGCCGGGTAGGCTCTTGTCGCATCCTGAAATGCCAACGATCGCGTCGTATTGATGAGCTCTAACCATGACTTCAATAGAATCGGCTATTACCTCCCTGCTTACAAGAGACGCCTTCATGCCCTCGTGCCCCATCGCAATCCCGTCAGACACTGCAATCGCGGTAAATTCCCTTGGCGTGCAACCTGCATCCTTTACACCGCGCTTTGCGCTCTGGGCGAGCTGGCCCAGGTGTATGTTGCACGGGGTGGCCTCGTTGCAAGTTGAAGATACGCCTACGAGCGGCCTGTCAAGATCATTGTCTGTCAGGCCCATTGCCTTGTACATGGCCCTGTGCGGCGCCCTCGATGGTCCCTCGATAGCCTTTCTACTTTGAAGCTCCATTACA